>CAVJNH010000003.1:0-78891 GCA_963651005.1 Oscillibacter sp. MSJ-31 | reverse complement strand
AGGTAGTGCAAACCGAGGGAAAAACCAAATTTTGCCGCGACTATTTGTTCCCACTGTCAAATGGGGGGGGGTGGTGGTGTCAAAGTGTCAAAGTGTCAAACTCGATTCGGAAACGAAAAATCTCTCGCGAACCTTATATATAAATATTTATTAATAATGTGTATTTCTATATTGCGATTTTCACATTTTGAGTTTGACACTTTGACACTTTGACACCACCACCCCCCCTTATTCTCCATCCATCAACACCACCCTTGTAACCCATTACAAACCACCACTTTAGAACAAACTGGTGACAAATGGCGCACGTCCCGGTGTCAAACTATTGCAGAAACGGAAAAGAGTGCGTACCTTTGCAGCCGGGTAGAAGGGAATGGAGGCGAAATTTTCACTCGCTCGGCAGAGAGAAAAAACGCTCTCGGCAGAGAAAAAAAACAAGCAAGCCGGAAAATGCTTTGCCAAATCCCGAAAACTGCGTAACTTTGCAGCCGAACCATAAAACAACCCCGATACGGGCAACCACAAACGCCCCATCACAACGAACGAACTATGAGGAACGTCATTCTACAGATACTGTTGGCAGTCTTGCCCTTGGTCGCCAAAGGCAGGCCGGCAGACCCCTTCGGCATGAAGCCCAGTCCCGTCACGCACCGGCTCAACGAACTGGAGGGCCTGTCACACCATCACGCCACGGGCGTGGTGCAGGACAAGGACGGCCTGATCTGGGTGTCGACCTGGAACGGCCTGAACCGCTACGACGGCTACAGCTTCACCACCTTCAAGCCACAGCCCGGCGACGGCTGTCCGATGGGCGTGGACCGCATCAAGGACATCTACCTCCGGGACTACGACATCTACTGCAACGTGGAGGGACGCTGCTTCATCTTCGACATCCGCGACGGCAAGTTCCGGGACTCGCACCGGTCGTGGATGCAGATACGGAAGGAACTCTCCCTGCCGAAAGGCATTTCCAAACGGGCGGTAGGCCGGGACGGGACGGTCTGGACGGTGGACTCGCTCGGCGTGCTGATGCAGTATGCCGTCCCCAGCTACATGAAACGCCTGCTGTGGCAACCCGGTTGCCAGGTGAGGTTCCTGTTCCGGGACGCGGACGGCCACATCTGGGTGTGTTCGCGCGACGACCGCACCGTGCGCCTCTACAATGCCCGACTGCAGTTCATCGGTTTTCTGGGGGCTGACGGCCAAGTCCGCTCCACCAAGACCGCGTTCGTCTCCTCCGTCTACTGCATCTACCAAGACCGGGAGGGCCACCTGTGGATGGGGTGCAAGCCCGGCGGACTGGTGAAGCTCCGCAAGCAGACCGACCGCCGCTACGAGGTGGAGCAGATCCGCCACGGTGCGGAAGGGACACCGATGGGACGCGAAATCTACGGCATCTGCCAAGACCGCTGGGGCAGGCTGTGGATCGGCACGATGGACGCCGGACTGTACTGCTGTCCCAATCCCGGACAGGCGGAAATGCAGTTCCTGCGGATGCCGTTGGGCGGCGAACCCGTCCCGCAGAAGTACAAGTCCGTCCGCACCCTCTCCATCACGTCCGGCGACCTTCTGCTCGTGGGCACGACCCAAGGCCTCTTTGCCGCGAAGCTGTCCGCCTCCAGTCCCCGGCAGCTCCGTTTCCAGTTGCACGAGCGCGAAGGCGACCGCTACGGCAGCCTGAGCAACTCCTCCATCATGTACACGATGGAAGGCCGGCACCACCACCTCTACATCTGCACGGAGGGCGGCGGCGTGAACATCGCCGAATGTGGCGACAGCCTGCTCTCGCCGCGCCAGACGTTCCGCCACTTCGACAAGCGGAAGCTGTACACGGACTTCATCTCCTCCGCCTTTGAATACGGGCCGTACTCCTGGTTTGTCGGCACCAACGACATCACGGGGATGGACAGCCGGCAGAGCCGGTTCCTGTATTTCGACCAACACACGTGGCGCGACAGCCTGTTCTTCTCCGACGCGCGCCCCCTGCAGTTGGGGCAAGGCCGCTGGCTGTTCGGGCTGATGGACGGTCTGGCCGTCATCGACATGAACAAGCTGCTGCGGCGCGGCTTCGTGCCCGGCATCGTGCTGACCGACGTGCTGATAGAGAACAGCGAACAGCATGATGCCGTCAGCGCACAGGACACCATCCGCCTGAACGCCGCCCAGCGCAACGTCCGCATCACCTTTGCGGCCCTCGACTACCGCAACAGGAAGTCCATCGTCTACCGCTTCCGTCTGGACGACGGCGACTGGAACAACCTGTGGAACAACCATTCCGTCACGCTGCTCAACCTGTCGCCCGGCCAGCACCGCCTGTTCCTGCAGTCCCGCCTGCTCACGGGACACTGGGTGGGGAAGGTGAAGGAGGTGGTCATCGACGTGAAGCCCACCGTCTGGCAGACCCCCACGGCCAAGGTGCTGTATGTGCTGTTCACCCTGCTGCTGGTCTTCGCCGTCTACCGCACCGTCCGCGCCATCCGCCTGTCCCGCCGCAAGCGGAGGGAGCTGCTCCAGTCCTATCTGGAACTGCTGGAGAAATACG
This sequence comes from Oscillibacter sp. MSJ-31, assembly GCA_963651005.1. Lineage (GTDB taxonomy): Bacteria > Bacteroidota > Bacteroidia > Bacteroidales > Bacteroidaceae > Prevotella. The sequence continues at coordinate 76,349 of CAVJNH010000003.1, read as the reverse complement.
ACAAGGAGCGGCATCTGGACGTGGCGGAGACGGAACGCGTCCAAGCCCCCTCCGACACCCCTACGGACAAGGACGAGCCGCTGAGCGAGGAAGACCAGATTTTCATGCAGCGCGTGGTGGAGTATGTGGAACAGCACCTGGAAGACTCCGACCTGAGCGTCGTCGAGCTGGCCGAGACGTTGGGGCTGAGCAAGTCGGGCCTCTACCGAAAGTTGAAGGGGCTGCTCGGCGTGACCCCCAAGGACTTCGTGGTCAAGGCCCGGATGAACCGCGCCGTGATGCTGCTGGAGAACACCACCCTCCCGGTCAAGGAAATCACCTACCGGTGCGGTTTCAGCGACCAGAGCTATTTCGGCAAGTGTTTCCGGTCGGCCTACGGGGTCAGTCCGTCGGAATATCGGCAGAAAAACACCACTTGAACCGAAATTATAGAAGAATTGGATGGAAATTACCAATCATACGGGCGGCTTTTGACTACTTTTGCACCCGTAAATCTACAACTATCGTAACTAACAGTAAAACACAAATGAAAAAAGTAGTTCTCTTATTGAAAAGCAAATGCGCGGCCCTGATGCTGACGCTGCTCTTCCCGTTGAGCCTGATGGCGCAGAACGTCACGGTCAGCGGCCAGGTGACCGACGAAGCGGGCGAGCCCGTCATCGGTGCAAGTGTGAAGATTCCCGGTTCCTCGGTCGGTGTCGTGACCGACCTGGACGGCCACTATTCCATCGCCGTGCCCAAGGGCAAGCAACTGGAAATATCCTACGTCGGCTTCAAGACCCAGACGGTGACGGCCAAGGAAGGCCAGATGGCCCCCATCCGGCTGCAGGAAGACACCAACGTGCTCGACGAGGTCGTGGCCATCGGCTACGGCACGGTGAAGCGCAAGGACGTGACCGGTTCCGTCTCCTCCGTGGGCAACGCCGACCTCGTGGCCGTGCCTGTGGCCTCTCCCGTGGAGGCCATGCAGGGCAAGCTGGCCGGTGTGCGCGTCACCATGCCGGAGGGCAACCCCGATGCCGAAATCATCATCCGCGTGCGCGGCGGCGGTTCCATCACCCGCGACAACACACCTCTTTATATAGTGGACGGCTTCCCCGTGAGCAGCATCTCCGACATTCCGACCAGCGACATCGAGTCCATCGATGTGCTGAAGGACGCTTCCTCCACCGCCATCTACGGTAGCCGCGGTTCCAACGGTATCGTGCTCGTCACGACGAAGAGCGGCAAGGCCGGCAAGGTGTCCGTCAACTACAACGCCTACGTGGGCTTCAAGAAAGCCGAGAGCAAGGCGGACGTGCTCGGTCTGGAGGACTACCTCAAATGGCAGTATGAGCTGTCCCATCTGGTGACCGGAGCCAATGCCGGCAAGTACCAGCAGGTGCTCGGTGGCTGGGACAACATCCCCAACATCGTGAACTCCATGGAGACCAAGGACTGGCAGGACGAGGTGTATGGCCGCACCGGCAACGTGTTCAGCCACAACGTCAACGTGTCCGGCGGCAGCGAGAAGCTGCGCTTCACGGCCGGCTACAACTACATGAAGGAGAAGGCCATCCTTCTGACCTCCGACTTCTACCGCAGCAACCTGAACTTCAAGCTGAACTACGAACCGAACAAGAAGACCAAGCTGGAGTTCTCCACGCGCTACGCCCGCACCAAGGTCTATGGTGACGGACAGGGCGACACGAGCGGCGACCAGAACTCCGTGCCCTCCGGATCGTTCGGCCGCATCCGCCACGCCGTGACCCAGTCGCCGCTGTTGGGTTCGGGCAGCCTGCTCTTCGACGAGAGCAACATCGACGACGGTCTGGAAGACCCGATCACGGCCCTCAACGACAACTACAAGAAGCGCGTCCGCGAGAACTTCACCATGAACGGCGCCTTCACGTGGAACCTCCTGCCGCAACTGACGTTCCGCACGGACGTGGGCCTTGATGTCTACAACAACGACCTGCGCTACTTCTGGGGTTCGACGACCTACGAGTCGCAGAACAACACCCTGGCCGACTACAAGAACATGCCGCTGACCACCCGTACACAGGTCAACCGCCGCACGTTCCGCAACACGAACACCCTGCAGTACGACTTCTCCAAAATCCTGCCCGAGCAGCACGACCTCAACGTCATGGTGGGCCAGGAGAACCTGGTGACCCGCGAGACGCTGGGCACGACCCGCGTCGAGGGCTTCCCCTCGTTCTACGATGCCAACATGGCGTTCCACCTCTCGGCACAGGGCAACCCCACCCGCGCCAACGAGTTCTACTATCCGGACAACAAGATGGTGTCCTTCTTCGGACGCGCCAACTACAGTCTCCTGGACCGCTACCTCCTCACCGCCACGCTCCGTGCCGACGGTTCCAGCAAGTTCACCCGGGGCAACCGCTGGGGCTACTTCCCCTCCGTCGCCGCCGGATGGCGCATCGTCGAGGAGCCTTGGATGAAGTCCACGCAAAACTGGCTGAGCAACCTGAAGCTGCGCGTGAGCTACGGCGTGTCCGGAAACAACAACATCCCCTCCGGCCAGACCCAGCGTTCCTACTCCATCACCCAGAGTTCGTGGATTCATCTGGCCAACTCCTGGCTCACCGCAGGCACGACCATGAGCAACCCCGACCTGAAATGGGAAACCACGCGCTCCCTGAACCTGGGCGTTGACTTCGGCTTCTTCAACAACAAGCTCAACGGTTCGTTCGAGGTGTACAGGAACAACGTGAAAGACCTGCTTATGGAGATGCAGATTACCGGCAGCGGCTACAACACGCAGTACCAGAACGTGGGCGAGACCAAGAACTCCGGTTTTGAACTGACGCTGAACTACGATGCCGTCAACACGAAGAACTACGGTCTGAACTTCTCGTTCACCCTGGGCCACAACACCAACGAGGTGGTCAGCCTCGGCAACATGGAGTCCTACTCCAAACCCTCGTACTGGGCCAGCACCGAGGTCGGCTCCGACTTCCTCGTCAAGCCCGGCAAACCCGTCGGCACCATGATTGGCTATAAGTTGGCAGGGACCGGACGCTACGAGGTGGACGACTTCGAGCGTTACGACGCGGCCAGCGGCCAGTGGATCCTGAAGGACGGCGTGGCCGATGCCAGCGGCATCGTGGGCACGGTGCGCCCCGGCACGATGAAGCTCTTTGACACGGACGGATCCGGTGTGATCAACGAAGACGACAAGGTGGAGATCGGCGACGCCAACGCCTGGGCTGTGGGCGGCTTCTCCATCGGCGCACGCGCCTACGGCTTCGACTTCAACGCCGACTTCTCCTACAGCCTCGGCAACGACATCTACAACGCCGACAAGATAGACCAGACCTCCACCCGCGGCGGCATCTGGCGCAACATGAGCACCATGATGGAGAGCGGCAAGCGATGGACCAATGTGGACGAGAACGGCAACTTCATCAACGACCTTTCCAAGCTGGCCCAGATGAACGCCAACACCACGATGTGGTCGCCCTACACCACCCGGGCCATCCTGACCGACTGGGCCATCGAGGACGGTTCGTTCCTGCGCCTCTCCACCCTCACCGTGGGCTACACCTTCCCCAAGGCGTGGCTGACGAAGGTACACGTGCAGAACCTGCGCCTCTACCTCACCGCCTCCAACCTGTTCTGCCTCACGGGCTACAGCGGCATGGACCCCGAAGTGGACTGCTGCCGCAACTACCTGGTCTGCCCCGGTGTCGACTTCTCCGCCTACCCCCGCAGCCGCCAGTTCATCTTCGGCATTAACCTTTCATTCTAAACCGCAACACCTAAAAGAAACAACGTTATGAAAACGAAATATGTATTGATTGCCCTGTTGGCAGGAACCGCGCTGACCTCCTGCAACGACTATCTGGACGTGAAGAGCGAATCACAATATACGGACGAGAACGTGTTCTCCAACGTGCCGTTGGCAGAAGACGCCGTCATCAGCATTTACAGCTACTTTGCCGCCACCAACTCCCACCGTGCCCGTTATATGCCCTATTACGGCATGAACACGGATGCGGAATGTTACTTCGACATGGCGCAGCCGGCCTCCGACACCAAGACCTCGCTGTGCACTTACAGTGCCTTCTCGGCCAACACCTGGATGGCCTCGGGAAAAGACCCGAACGCCTTCTCCTGCTTCTTCAACGGCATTGAGGCCGCCAACTGCTGCATCGAGGGCATCCGCGAGCACGGCAACCCAACGGGCAATGCCGAGATGGCCTATCTGCTCGGCGAGTGCCTGACCCTGCGCGCCCAGCTCTACTACGACCTGATACGCGCCTGGGGCGACGTGCCGGCCCGCTTCACTCCCGTCACGAAGGAAACGCTCTATCTGGCCAAGTCGGACCGCGACGTGGTCTACAAGCAGATTATCGCCGACCTCAAGGAGGCGGCCGACTACTTGCCCTGGCCGGGAGCGACGGAGCGCACCAAGACCACCGAGCGCGTCAACAAGGCTTACGCACTGGGACTCCGCGCCCGTCTGATTCTCATGGCCGAGGGCTACAGCCAGCGTCCCACTTCGCTGGACAACCCGACCGCCTACGAGGTGCGCCGCAGCACGGACCCGGAACTGACCGGCACGGCACTGCTCCAGGAAGCCTACACCGACCTGAAGAAAATCATCAACGAGGCCGGACTGGCACTGGACAGCAGCTATGAAGACTTCTGGAACGACCTGGCCACCGATGTCATTACCATCGAAGGCTCCCACCGCGAGTCCATCTTCGAGTTGCCGTTCAACGACGGACGTGGCCGCTTCTTCTACCATTTCGGCGTCTACCACAAGTCGCAAAGCCCCCATCTGGGCAAGACCAACTACGGCGGACAGAACATCCCCGTCCCGACGCTCTACTACGAATACGACAACGGCGACCTGCGCCGCGACGTGAACTGCGTGCCTTACAAATACGACGAGGGCTACACGCTGGCCAAGCTCAGCGACAACGGGGCCGCTTCCCCCAGCTTCAACTTCGGCAAGTATGACTACGAACGCATGACCCGGAAAGTGACTTCCAACGACGACGGAGTCAACCTGCCCGTGCTGCGCTACGCCGACGTGCTCCTGATGGCCGCAGAAATCGCCAACGAACTGGAAGGGCCGGATCAGGCCAAGCCCTACCTGAAGGAGGTGCGCAACCGTGCCTTTGCCGCTGCCGACCGCCCCGTCCACGTGGAGGCTTACGTCAACGCGCTCTCCAGCAAGGAAACCATGTTGCAGGCCATCCAGAAGGAACGCCTGCTGGAGTTCCCCGGCGAGATGTTGCGCAAGCAGGACCTGATACGCTGGAACATTCTGGGTTCGGCGGTCAAGAACACGGTGGCCAAGATGCAGGCTCTCCGCGACCGCACGGGCGAGTACGCCAACGTGCCGACGACGGTCTACACGCGCACGGTAGACGGCAAACTCGAATACTACGGTCTGGCCAAGGGCGAAACGGGAACGCCTGCGGGCGAAGGATGGAGCAAGCTCGACTATGACTTCGTCGCCGCCACGGTGAAGGACAATATGCTGGCCAACTACTATGCCAACGACCCCGACTCCCGCCAGTACTGGCCCATCTTCGACTCCGACATCAACGCATCCAACGGTGCCTTAATCAACAATTACGGTTATTGATATGAAAAACTTAAAGACGAAACTCGCATTCCTGTCGCTGTGCGCCTGGGCCACGGCGGCGAATGCACAACAAATCAAAGGGAACAGCATCCTGTATTCCTCGGCAGAGGGAGACCTGCGCATCGAGATGTGCTCGGAGACGATGTTCCGCGTCACCAAGGTGCCGGGCAAGACCATGCCCGACAACGAGCGGTGGATGGTCGTGGACTACGACTTCCCGCAGGTGGCCTTCTCCGTGGACGGCAAGGAAATCACGACCGGACGGTTGCAGGTGAAGGTGGAGGAGAGCCCTTGGCGCATCCAGGTGGCCGACGCACAGGGGCAGGTAATCTATCGGGAAACCGGCTCCGGCTGCAAGGACAGCGTCTACAACGAGGTGGCGATGAATCCGGACGAGCACTTCTTCGGCTTCGGCGAACGCATGGACCGCATCGACCAGCGCGGCCAGCGCGTCCACCTCAACGTGGAGCTGGGCAGCGGCAAGAAACCGGCCGTGGGCGGCAAGGACATCCTGCGCGCCAACTACTGTCCGGTGCCCCTGATGTTGAGCAACAAGGGCTACGGCGTGTTCTTCCATACGGCTGTGGCCAACGACTGGGACATGGGCTGGAGCCAGGGCGACAAGTACAGTTTCTCGGCTCCCGGCGGCGACAACGATTACTACTTCATCTACGGACCCGATCTGGAGCACATGATCCACAGCTACCAACAGCTGACGGGTGTCGCACCGCTGATGCCCCGTGCCGCCTACGGCCTGCACATCGGTTCCTACAGCGGAGGCACCTGGCACCATGAGAGCAAGGCCAACGACACCTACGTCGTCAACCTCATCGACCGCCTGCGCCAGGAGCAGATTCCCTTCGACATGATGTGGCTCGACTCCACCTGGCGGCATTTCGCCAAGCTGGGCAACGGCGGCTGCACCTTCGAGTTCCAGGACCAGTTCAAAGACCCGAAGGGCATGATGGATCATGCGTACCGGAACCACGTCGCGATGTTCGGCCTGCACATCCGCTCGCTGGTGGACGACGGCAAGCGCAACACCCTGCTCACCACCGCGCAGAAGAAAGGCTACACGATACAGGACGGCGGCACCAATGCCATCATCAACTTCTTCGACGACAAGGCGGTGGACTGGTGGTGGAAGAATGCGGCCAAGAAGGTGACGGACTTGGGCGCGAAGTTCTTCAAGACGGACGTGGGCAGTGCGTTGCGCTACAACAGTGCCACCGTGGAACAGAACGCGGAGCACAACCTCTTCCCCATCGCCTATGCCAAAGCACCCTTCGAGCGTTTCGCGCAGCATAACGGACAGCGCGGCTTCAACCACACCCGCGAGGGCTACGCCGGCATCCAGCGTTACCCGTTCATCTGGGCGGGCGACTGGGGTTCCGAGTGGCAGTGGTTCGAACCCATCATCCGTGGCGGTCTGAACATCGGCCTCTCCGGTGTGGGCTACTGGAGCCATTGCATGGGCGGCTTCGAGCAGTATTCGCCCTACGACACCGACCTCTATCTGCGCTGGGTACAGATGGGGATGTTCTCGCCGGTATCCATTCTCTTCGGCATGGATCATCCCCGGTACCATGCGCCGTGGACCTACGGCGAGGATGCGCAGAAAATCTTCATCCAGTACGACTCCCTGCGCTACGCGCTGCTGCCTTACATCTACACGAGTGCCTGGGATATGTACAAGACCAGCCGCCCGATGATGACGCCCCTGTTCTATGACCACCTGCAGGACATCAACACCTACCAGATTGCCGACCAGTATATGTTCGGACGCGACATGATGGTGTGTCCCGTGACGGTGAAGAACGCCCTTTCCCGTCCGGTCTACTTCCCCGGCGGCGACTGGCTGGACTTCTGGACCGGCGAGCGCATCAGTGGCCGTCAGTACAAGTCGTTCCTGACCCCGATAGAAATCATGCCCATCTTCATCCGCCGCGGAGCCATCATTCCGCGCCAGGAGGCCATGCAGTACGTGGGCGAGCGTCCCGCGACCAACATCTCGCTGCTCGTCTATCCGTCGGAACACTCCACCTACGAGATGTACGAGGACGACGGCAAGTCGCTGGACTATCAGCAGGGCGGCTACGCCACGACCCGGATGGAGAGCCGGCTGTCGGGCAACGAGTGGACGCTCCACATCTATTCCCCGACGGGCAACTACAAGCCCATCGCCCACTATTACAGCGTGAGCGTGTACTTGGAGAAGAAGCCCAAACTGGTGACCGTGGCCGGGAAGTTCGTGGACGGATGGAAATACGACGAGACGCTGCGCTGCCTGACGTTCGACGCCGGACAGGGCGACATGGAAATCGTGGTTAAAATGTAACGGATATGCAGACACGCAGACTTTTTGTTTCAGCCGTCGCCGTGCTGGTGGGCACGGTAGCCCTGGCGCAGGACCCGTACAAGGCCCTGAAGTTCAAGACGGCCACCTCGCTCTACAACTACGAGATGCTGGCCGTGCACGCCCAGAATGCCGAACGGCAACGGGCCTTCGACGAGGCTTGCCGGTCCAAGGCGGCCATGCAGGCGTATGTGAAGCGGCTGCGGACGGACTTCCGTCGGCTGGCCGGCGAACTGCCCGAACGCGGACGGCTGGAGGCCCGGGTGGTCGGTCGGCTGAAAGGGCCGGGCTTCGTGGTGGAGAAGATTGTATTTCAGAGTACGCCCGGACGCTACGTGACGGCGCATCTGTACCTGCCGGAGAAAGTCCAGGGAAAGATTCCGGCCTGCATCGAGATGTGCGGCCACGGACTGGACGGCAAGGGCACGGGGTCGGGTTCCGCCGAGCAGTTGGCGGTCAACGGCATCGCCTCCATGGTGGTGGACCCGTTCTCCCAGGGCGAGCGTCAGCAGACCATCGATGCCCAGGGCAAGAACCTCACGCGGGGCGTGACGACCGAGCACACGCTCATCGCTCCGGGCTTCATCCTCTTGGGCAGCAGTCTGGCGGCACAGGAGTTCTTCGACAACAGCCGCGCCATTGACTATCTGCTGACGCGCAAGGAGATTGACGGCGACCGGATCGGTTGCTACGGTTTCTCGGGCGGCGGCACCCAGTCGTCCTACTTGGCCGCGCTCGACGACCGCGTCAAGGCCAGCTGCGTCGGCCTGTTCTTCTCTTCCCGCGAACGCACGCTGGAGACGCAGGGGCCGAGCGACGGTTGCCAGTGGATTCCCGGCGAAGGACGGGAACACATCGAGATTGCGGACATGGCGATGATGAACGCGCCCAAGCCCTTCCTGATTCTGGACGGTCGCTTCGACTTTGTCGACCATTGGGGTGCGCTGTGCGGCTATGAGGAGGTGCGGCGGTGCTACACCCTGCTGGGTGCGCCGGATGCCGCCGAGCAGTTCTACTACGACGACGGACACGCCATTCCCCAGAAGAGCCAGGAACGGATGGTGGGCTTCTTCCGCAAGGCGTTGCTGGGCGATGCCAGCGGCGCGGTGAAGCCCTACGTCTACTGGCGCAGCGACGAGATGCGCTGCACCGCGACGGGGCAGGTGAATCTGGAATACAAGGATGCCCGCAGCGTGATGCAGGAGTGTGAGGCCGGGATGGACCGGTTGGCTGCCGACCGTCGGGCGTTCTGTGCCCAGCCGGCTGACCGGTTGCGGCAGGGCATCCTTCAGTTGCTGGGACTGTCGCAGCTCAACGACCGTCTGGAAGCGACGGAGACGCGGCATGAGAGCCTGCGCGACATGGAGGAATACCGCTACCAACTGGACTGCGAGGGAGAATACCCCGTTCCCGTCATCGTGCGGATTCCGGCGGATGCCACGCCCCAGTCGTCCGTCTGCATCCACCTGTCGGATGCCGGCAAGGGCAGTGTCCTCGCCGAGGTGGACCGCCGCGATTTCTTCTCCGACGGCACCGTCCACGTCTATGCAGATTTGCGGGGATTCGGCGAGACCAGCGACATCTTCGAGTACAACCTCTCGAAGTACTGGAACGCGCAGTACCGCTCCACGGTGACGGCGCTGCACGCCGGCCGTCCCCTCCTCGGACAGCGTGTGCAGGACTTGCACACCGTCCTCAACTTCTGCGCGTCGGACGGACGGCTGAAGGGGCGCCGGATTACCGTGCAGGCCGACGGCCTCAACGCCGTGGCGGTGATGCACACGGCGGTGCTGGACGACAGAATCGGCAGTGCGAAGCTGACGCGGACGCTGAAGACTTGGCGCAGCTACATCTGCCAGCCCCTGCAGCGCGACATGATGCCGAACGTCGTTCCGGGTGTCCTGCGCTGCTACGACCTTCCGGACCTTCTGGCCTTGGCCGGCGGACGGGTAGTCATCGAAGATTAAAGAAAATAGTCATAGAAGATGAGAGGAATAGTACTCAACAGATAAAAATAAACAGACAGAATCCCGTCTTTAGTTGTGTGGCGGGATGAGAGAGGGGGGATGCGTCGTGATGACGCGTCCCCTTTTTTACGATTTTTCTGTGTTTGTATCGTGCTCATTCTCAGTGCCGTTGGACAAAATGTTGCAACTCTTTGGACAAAATGTTGCAACAAGTGGTGATTTTTTGGCTGTAATGTCGGGAAAAGGTCGTACCTTTGCGGCGGAAACAACTAAAAACACATCGGACATGAAGCATCCTCTGTTCCTCCAAGGGCTCGCCGCAGCCATACTGACGCTCTGCGCCGCCTGCACTGCCGACCTCGGCGACACGCTCGCCGAGCCGCAACCGCTCGTATTCTCTGCCGCACAGGGGGGGGTAACTGTCTCTACCCGTGCTGCCACTAACGGCACGTGGGAGGGAGGAGAAGCGGTGGCCATCAAGATTGGCACGGAGGTGAAGAAGTACATTGTGGCTAAATCCGGCGCACTGACCCCCGACGACAACACCACCCCGTTCTACCGCACGGACAAAAGCGCAATCGACTACACGGCGTGGTATCCGTACAGCCCATCGGAGCCTGATGCCCCTACCATCGTCACTGACCAAAGCACCACGGAGGCGCAGGAGAGCTGCAACCTGATGAAGGCCAGCGGCACAGCGGTCTACGGAGCGACCACCATCCAACTCCAATTCAGCCACCAGGCGGCACGCCTTCAGCTCTGCCTCACTGATGTAGACAAGACCACTTCCGTTCCTGGCGCGACGGTCACGTTCACCGTCGACGACAAAACACTGACGGCATACGAAGACAAAGACAGCGAGGGCAAAGGCACGGGCAAATACTCCGTCCTCGTCGCACCGGGGACGACGGTCGCTAAAATCACCATCACCGTCGGCAGCGGCGAAACCTATACCTATACGGCTACTGCCGCCGCAACCTTCAAAGCAGGCATTTGCTACACATACAACATCTCCCTCGCCCATTCGTACCTCACCTTCTCGGCGGCTTCCACACAGGTTTTCAAGATGACGATAGGAAGCAGTTTTACAGAAACGTTCGAATATTCCGTAGGAAACGGCGCATGGACGACCATCACATCCAAGAAAGAAGTGACGTTCGGTGGCACCAACGGGACGCTGAGGCTTCGCGGAAAGTCGGCGAACGGCACCGCGACGAGTACTTCGACATCGAACTGTTGTACCATTTCATTCACAAAAACCAAAGTTCCCGTAACCTCATACGGAGACATACGGACACTGGTCAACTACGAGAGCTACAACGCCGCAGGTACGAAGAGTGCAAAATTCTGCAACCTGTTCAAAGACTGCACAGCACTGACCTCTGCTCCAGCACTGCTGGCAACGGAGCTTGCAGAAAGCTGCTACGAGCAGATGTTCAACGGCTGCACTAACCTCCAGACAGCCCCGGCACTGCCGGCAACGAAACTTGCAGGGTACTGCTACAGCAATATGTTCTACGGCTGCACCGCACTCACGCAAGCCCCGGAACTGCCGGCAACGACACTTGTAAACGGCTGCTACTACTATATGTTCAACGGCTGCTCTAAGCTAAATGAGGTGACCATAAAAGCTGAGGCTCAACTAGTCACCTCGTCTTTAGACAACTGGCTTGATGGAGTGGCTAATAAGGGCACTTTCTACTGCAAGAAGGACTTCTACGACAAAATATCAAGCTCTAACTTCAAGACCTGGCCTCCCCCCTCAGGCTGGACAGTAGAATACATCACCAACTGAGCATTCTGCGGTTTTGCACTACCTCTGGCCTTCGGCCGAAGGCTTAATCGTACCTTTGACGCTGCGCGTCGAAGGTAGGCTGCACCTCGGAAATAAAAGAAAAACTTCGTTTCTCTTTGTATTTCGCTCGGTTTGCACTACCTTTGCCGGGGAAAAAGAAAAACTCACATGAAACAACAAAGCATGATAAAGAAAAAGACAGCCGTCCTCGTCGCTTCCCTCATGGCACTGATCTCCGTGAACACTGCCCGCGCCGACGAGGGCATGTGGACCATCTACAACCTGCCTGCCTCCGTCTACGAGATGATGCAGCGCGAGGGATTCTCGATGACTTACGACCAGCTCTACAACGGCGAGAACGCGCTGAAGAACGCGGTAATCAGCTTCTCGGGCTACTGCTCGGGCGTGGTGGTGTCGCCCGACGGACTGGTGCTCACCAACCACCACTGCGGCTTCGAGTCCATCCGCAGCCACTCCACCGTGGAACACGACTATATGCTCAACGGCTTCATCTCCAAGAGCTACGAGGAGGAACTGCCCAACGAGAATATGTTCGCGCGGTTCATGGTAGACCAGAAGGACGTGACGGAACAGGTGATGCGCCTCGGCTACGAACAGCTCGACAAGCGGAAGCGCAGCGAACTCATCGACTCCCTGGAGAACGCGATGACCCGGGAGGTGAAGCGGAACGACTCCACCCTCCACGTCTCCGTACAGCCGTTCTACGAGGGCAACAAGTGGTACGCCACCACCTACCAGGACTTCACCGACCTGCGACTGGTGTTCGCCATTCCCAAGTCGGTGGGCAAGTTCGGCGGCGACACCGACAACTGGATGTGGCCCCGCCAGACCTGCGACTTCTCCGTGTTCCGCATCTACGCCGACCCGAAGACCAACGGCCCCGCCCCCTACAGCAAGGACAACGTGCCCTACCGTCCCAAACGCTGGGCACAGGTGTCGCTGCAGGGCTATAGGGACGGCGACTTCGCCATGACCGTGGGCTTCCCCGGCAGCACCGAGCGTTACCTCTCCAGCTACGGCATCCAGCAGATGCGCGACGCGCAGAACGCCCCTCGGGCACAGGTGCGCGGCGTGAAGCAGGAGGTGATGCAGAAGCACATGCGCGCCGACGAGGCCGTGCGCATCAAGTACGACAGCAAGTATGCCAACAGCAGCAACTACTGGAAGAACTCCATCGGCATGAACAAGTGCATCGACTCCATCGGCATCATCAACATGAAGCGGGAGTACGAGGCGCGCCTCCGCGCCTGGCAGGACACCGCCAAGGCTGCCGCCGGACTGGCCCACAAGGTGGATTTCGACAAGCTCCAGCGGCTCTACCGGGAGAGTGCCGACGTGATGTACGCCTGGACGAACTTCTCCGAGACCTTTACAAGGCGCGGCAACGTGGAGTTCTCCACCCGCGCCTTCAAGTTGCAGCAGAAGATGGAGGTGAAGGGGCCGGAGAAGAACCGGAAGAAACAGTACCATGAGTTCGACGACAACAGCGACACGTGGGACAAGGCACTCGACCAGGAGGTGCTGGCCGTGCTGCTGAAGAACTACCGTGAGCACGTGGACGGGAAATGGCTGCCTGCGTTCTACCAGACCATCGACACCCGGTTCGGCGGCGACTACGCCAAGTACGTGAGCTACCTCTGGGACCAATCGCTCATCATGAAGAAGGGAGCGAAGCTCTACTTCAACCGGAAGAGCTACGGGAAAGACCCCGGTGTCCGCTTCGGCATGGACCTCAACGAGGTGTACGCCGACCTCGTCGCAGCCATGGGCACCAATGCCGACTCCATCGCCGAGATAGAGAAACACCTCTGCGCCGCCAAGCTCCGCATGGAGGAAGACCTGCCCCACTACAGCGACGCCAACTCCACCATGCGGCTGAGCTACGGACAGGTGGGCGGCTTCGACCTCGGCGGCAAGCCTTCGGGCTACTACACCACCGCCGAGAGCATCGTGGAGAAGATGAAGCAGGGCGACCGGGTGCCCGACTACTACGCCGAACCCGTCATGCACCGTCTCCTCTCGGAGAAAGACTTCGGCCCCTATCAGGACAAGACCAGCGGCAAGATGCAGCTCTGCTTCCTGACCAACAACGACATCACGGGCGGCAACTCCGGCAGCCCCATGTTCAACGGCAAGGGCGAGCTGATCGGACTGGCCTTCGACGGCAACTGGGACAGCCTCAGCTCCGACATCAACTTCGACAAGCGGCTGGCGCGCTGCATCGGCGTGGACATCCGCTACGTCCTCTATATGATGGACAAGTGGGGACACGCAGACCGCCTGCTGAAGGAAATCCAGGCGAAATGAAACCGGCCGCCGACCGTTAATTATCATTAATATCCCACGCCCCCTGTCCGGGTTTGACGGGAATTGCGTAATTTTGCATTTATTTTAAGAACATTATGATGACAGCGAACGAAATCAGAGAGTCGTACAAGAAATTTTTCGAACAACACGCACATACCATCGTGCCGTCAGCCCCTATGGTCATCAAGGATGACCCCACACTGATGTTCACCAACGCCGGCATGAACCAGTGGAAAGACATCATCCTCGGCACACGCGACCCGGAGCCGCGCCGCCGCGCCGACACACAGAAATGCCTGCGCGTCAGCGGCAAGCACAACGACCTGGAGGAAGTGGGGCACGACACCTACCACCACACCATGTTCGAGATGCTCGGCAACTGGTCGTTCGGCGACTATTTCAAGGAAGGGGCCATCGATCTGGCATGGGAATATCTGGTCGACGTGCTCAAGCTGAACCCCGAAAACCTCTACGTGACGGTGTTCGAAGGTTCGCCCGAAGAAAACATCCCGCGCGACGATGAGGCCGCCCGGTTCTGGGCCAAGCACGTGCCCGAAGACCATATCATCAACGGCAACAAACACGACAACTTCTGGGAGATGGGCGACACGGGACCCTGCGGACCCTGCTCCGAAATCCACGTGGACTCGCGCACACCCGAACAGAAAGCCGCCAGCGGCAAGACCGGGCGCGAACTCGTCAACCAGGACGACCCGCAGGTCATCGAGATATGGAACCTCGTGTTCATGCAGTTCAACCGCAAGGCCGACGGGTCGCTGGAGAAGCTCTCCATGAACGTCATCGACACCGGAATGGGCTTCGAGCGGCTGGTGCGCATGATGCAGGGCAAGCACTCCAACTACGACACCGACGTGTTCCAGCCCATCATCAAGGCCGAACAGGACCTGACGGGACTGAAATACTTCACCTTCGAGGAAGAGACGGCACACCCCGTCAGCAAGGAGCAGAACGAGGTCAACATCGCCATGCGCGTCTGCGCAGACCATCTGCGCGCCGTGGCCTTCTCCATTGCCGACGGACAACTGCCCTCCAATGCCAAGGCCGGCTACGTCATCCGGCGCATCCTGCGCCGCGCCGTGCGCTACGCCTACACCTTCCTCGGACAGAAGGAGGGATTCCTCTACAAGCTCGTGCCCACACTCGTACACGAGATGGGCGACGCTTTCCCCGAACTGAAAGCCCAGCAGCAGCTCATCACCAAGGTCATCAAGGAGGAGGAGGACTCGTTCCTGCGCACCCTGGAGAAAGGCATCGCGATGATTGGCGAGGCCATGAACCAGCTCAAGGCCGAGGGCAAGACGCAACTGGACGGCGTGCAGGCGTTCCGCCTGTTCGACACCTACGGTTTCCCCCTCGACCTGACGGAACTGATCTGCCGCGAGAACGGCTTCACCGTCGACGAGGAACAGTTCAACACGGAGATGCAGAAGCAGAAGGAGCGCGCCCGCAACGCGGCTGCCGTGGAGAACTCCGACTGGACGGAGCTGCGGGCCGGCGAACAGCAGTTCGTGGGCTACGACTACACCGAATACAACTGCCACATCCTCCGCTACCGCAAGGTGACGCAGAAAAAGAACGAATACTATGAACTCGTGCTCGACCAGACCCCGTTCTACGGGGAGATGGGCGGTCAGGTGGGCGACAGCGGCGTGCTCGTCAACGAGAACGAGACCGTCGAAATCATCGACACCAAGCGCGAGAACAACCAGAGCATACACCTCGTCAAGCAACTGCCCAAAGACCCGACAGCCGAGTTCATGGCCTGCGTCGATACGGACAAGCGCGACGCTTCGGCGGCCAACCATACGGCGACCCACCTGCTCGACTATGCCCTCCGTCAGGTGCTGGGCGACCATGTGGAGCAGAAGGGCTCGTATGTCAGTGCGGACACCCTGCGCTTCGACTTCTCCCACTTCCAGAAAGTGACCGACGAGGAGCTGCGTCAGGTGGAACGCATCGTCAACGGTATGATCCGTCAGGACATCCACATCGACGAGCACCGCGACGTGCCGTTCGAGGAAGCCAAGCAACTGGGAGCCATCGCCCTCTTCGGAGAGAAGTACGGCGACAAGGTGCGTGTGGTACGCTTCGGCCCCTCCTGCGAGTTCTGCGGCGGCATCCATGCCACATCGACAGGCCGCATCGGTTTCTTCAAGATACTGGCAGAGAGCAGCGTGGCCGCCGGCATCCGCCGCATCGAGGCCAAGACGGGCAAGGACTGCGAGGAGATGCTCTATCAGCTGGAAGACACGCTGAAGGCCGTGCGCACGTTCTTCAACAACGCCAAGGATTTGCAGGGAGTCATCCGGAAATACATCGACGAGCACGACACCATGAAGAAGGACATCGAACACTTCAAGGCGCAGGCCGTGGAGCGCGCGAAGGACAAGCTCCTTGAGAAAGCGCAGGTCGTGAACGGCGTGACACTGGTCAAGGCCGTCCTGCCGTTCGACGCGCAGTCGGCCAAGGACTTGGTGTTCAAGATTCGCGAAGCCGTTCCCTCCCATCTGCTCTGCGTCGTCGGCACCGTTCACGCCGACAAGCCGTTGCTCAGCATCATGATTAGCGACGACCTCGTGAAAGAGCAGGGGCTTCACGCCGGCCAGATGGTGCGCGAGGCGGCCAAGTTCATTCAGGGCGGCGGCGGCGGACAACCCCATTTCGCCTCTGCCGGCGGCAAGTTGGTGGACGGACTGAATGCTGCCATCGAAAAGGTGGTGGAACTGGCCAAGCTCTAATCGCTGTAAGCCACGGAATACACATAACGGGAGTCGGTGCTGACCACAGTGTCCAGCCGACTCCCTTTGTTTTGCAGGATGGTCTTCATGTCGCTGCGGAGACCCTCGCCCGAACGCTTCTGGACGGCCTCCTTCATGGTCCACAGGCGCACGAACTCCAGTTCCGGCTGTGGGGCACACGCAATCTGCCGCGCCTCCTCCTCGTTCATGGTGTAGCGCACCAGCGATTCCCGGTAGCCGCGCATCGACTCGATGTCGACCCCGACGGGCCGGGAGTCAATCACGCAGATGGCGGCCTCCTTGCAGTGGCTCATGTTGAAACACACGTCCGGATGCCCCACGATGAACGGCTTGCCGTGCTCGCCGAAAGAGAACACGGGCGGCTCTTCGATGCCGAACTCGCGGCGCAGCCCCTCGCACAGCAGCAGGTAGGCGGCTACGCACGTGCGCCGACCCAGGTCGTGGCGGAAGGCCAGTGCTTTCTGGCGGCGCTGTTCGGACAAGAGGGGCAGGGCGCGTTCCACGTCAAGCAGGTCCAATCGGTCGTTGAGGTAAATCATCGTTCGGCATTTTTAGGGTTTGTCGGCATCTTCCGTCTGCACCTCTGGCCAGTTGACCAGATAGAGGCGTTCCGTGGCGCGTGTGAAAGCGGTGTAGAGCCAGTGGATATAGTCGGGAGAAAGCATTTCGTCCGTCATGTAGCCCTGGTCTACATAGACATGAGCCCACTGGCCGCCCTGTGCCTTGTGGCAGGTGGCAGCGTAGGCAAACTTCACCTGCAGCGCGTTGAAATAAGGGTCTTGCTTGAGCTTCCTAAGCCGCTCCCGTTTGGTGGGAATGTCGTCGTAGTCAGCCATGATCTGTTGGAAGAGTTGCTCCTGCCGGTCGCGCGGCAGTGCCGGAGCCTCCGATGTCAGCGTGTCCAGCAGCACGGTGGCCGTCAGTTCCACATCGTCATAGTCGGGGAAGGTCAGAGTCACGTCGGCAAAGCGGAAACCGTAGAGCGTGCGACTGTTGCGTACCCGGCGCACCTCCGCCCTGTCGCCGTTGGCGATGAAGGTCTCGCCGTCGGCATCCGTCTGTCCGGCAACGGGCAGCGGCCAGAAATAATTGTTCTTCACGATCATCAGCCGGTCGCCCGTGCACAGCTCCCCCTCCCGGTCGAGCACGGCTCTGCGGATGCCTTGGTTGTAGAGGTTGGCCCGCTTGTTGGAACGGGTAATCACCAGCGTCTCGTCAAGCCCCACCTCCGCATAGCTGTCGGTCAGCACCTCTATCAGTTCGTTGCCCACCACCGGACGGATGTCCTCGAAAGGCCGGAAGCGCACCTTCGGCCAACGGAGTCGCCCCTCTTCCTCCAGCGCGGCAAACATCCGGCGGATGCAGGTGGCATTGTAGAGAATGCCCGAGTCCCGGCTCTGCCGCACCACCTCGTTGAGGTCACATTCGCGGACGTGCAGTCCGTAGCTCCGCAACACGTCGCCGGCCAGTGCCGGGCTCTCGTCCTCGCCGACGGGCGGCAACTGAGCGCGGTCGCCGATCAGCATCAGCCGGCAGTTGTGGCCGTTGTAGACGTAGCGGATCAGGTCGTCCAGCAACTGTCCCTGGGCGAAAGGCGTGTCGCTAAAGGCCGGGGCATTGGCAATCATCGAAGCCTCGTCGACGACGAACAGCGTGTCGCGGGCTTTGTTGTAGTCCAGGGAAAACGTGCTCTCCAGCGACTTCTGCCGGTAGATGCGGCGGTGTATGGTGTAGGCCGGATGGCCGGAATAGAGCGAGAACACTTTGGCTGCACGCCCCGTCGGAGCCAGCAGCACCATTCGTTGCTGCAACTCGTCCATAGTCTTCACGATGGCGGCGGCAAGGGTCGTCTTGCCCGTTCCTGCCGATCCGCGCAGCACCATGACGGCCTCCTCGCGGCGGTCGGTCATAAAGGCGGCAAACATGTCCGTGGCCTGCTCCTGTTCCGCCGTCGGCACGTGCCCGAAATTTTTCCGGATGCGGTAAGTCAGTTCGTCGGTTATCATACGGAGGTCAAAGGTACAAATAAGTGGGGGAATGGCCAAATAATTTGTTTTTCTTTTTGTATTTCACTCGCTTATTCGTACCTTTGACGCTGCGCGTCGAAGGTAGGCTGCACCTCGGAAATAAAAATAAAACCGCGGTTTTATTTTGTATTTCACTCGGTTTGCACTACCTTTGCACCGAAATATGTCCAACCGAACGACGAATGTGATACTGGGGGTGGCGGCCTTGATACTGGCCGTGTTGTGCCTGCTGAGCATCGTCAGACCCTGATTTACTGACATGATGCACGACAACAGCCCGGCCTCTCCCTGCAAGCGACTCATCATCCGCGTGAGCCGCAAGTCCCTGTCGTTTTCCGCGTGGGACAGCGGCAGCGGAGAAATCACCTTCCAGCCGTACACGCTGAGGAGCGGCATTTCGCTGTCTGCCAACCTGCGTGAGGCTTTCCGCAATCATGGGGAACTGCTGTCCGACGACTACCGGCACGTGCTGGTGTCTGTCGTTTCGCCGACGCTCGCCGTGCCCGCCGGTCGGTTTGCGGAGGAAGAGAAGGAGACGCTGTTCCATCATGCCTTTACCGGCCACGAACAGGACGAGGTGGACTTCACGGTCATGGACGATTTGAATTGTGTAGTGCTGTTTGCCGTCAACCGGAATCTGAAGAGCGTCATCGCCGACCATTATCCCGAGGCTCGCTACATGGCCGCCATGACTCCGGTGTGGCGTCATCTGCACCAGAAAAGCTATCTGGGCGGGCACGCCAAGCTGTACGGCTACTTCCATGATCGGCGGTTGGAGATATTCAGCTACGGACAGAACCGCTTCAAGTTCTGCAACGCCTTCGACGGACACGATGCCCACGATGCCCTCTACTATCTGCTTTATGTCTGGAAACAGTTGGGGATGCAGATCGGCAGCGACGAACTGTTTCTCGCGGGCGAGATTCCGGAACAGCAATGGCTGACGGAGGAGGCCGGGAAATACGTGCAGCGCGCGTATGTCATCCGTCCCGCAGGCGAATTCAACCGCGCTCCCGTGACGCAGATTGCGGGAATGCCCTATGACCTCATGACATTGTTCGTTAAGGGAAGATGAGAATCATCACAGGAATATACAAGGGTCGGCATTTCGACATTCCGCGCTCGTTCAAGGCGCGCCCTACCACGGATTTTGCCAAGGAGAACATCTTCAACGTGCTGATGGGGTATGTGGATTTTGACGGTGCGACGGCTCTCGACCTTTTTTCGGGCACTGGCAGCATCTCCCTCGAACTCGTGTCCAGAGGATGCCGACAGGTGGTCAGCGTGGAAACGGATCGTGACCACCACCGCTTCATCCAAGAGTGCTTGAAGAAACTGGGCACTGAGGTGTGTGTTCCTGTCCGCGGCGACGTGTTCCGCTTCGTCAAGTCGTGTCGCCAGCAGTATGACTTCATCTTTGCCGACCCACCCTACGCCCTCAAGGAGTTGCCGCAGATTCCGGAACTCGTGTTGCAGAAAGGTCTGTTGAAGGAGGACGGCATCTTCGTCTTCGAGCACGGCAAGGATTACGACTTCTCCGCACATCCGCAGTTCGTGGAGCACCGCCAGTACGGCAGCGTCAACTTCACGCTGTTCAGAGCAACGGGGAAAACAGTCGGGTGAGGCTCTCCCACAGGCGCACGGCAAACGATGGGTGCGCCCGCTTGTGGACATCAGTCCACGCCACGGACTGTTCCAGGTCGCGCAGGAAGATGTGTTTCATCCGCAGGGCGGTAGCCTCATCGTAGATGAAGGCGTTGGCTTCAAAATTATTCTCGAAAGAACGGAAATCCACATTGGTGGAACCGCAGGAGGTGAGCGCGTCGTCGCACACCAGCATCTTGGCGTGCAGGAAACCGCCCGTGTAGAGGTAGACCTTCACGCCGGCCTCTTCCACCTCACGCAGATACGACTTCGAAGCCCAGCCTGCCAACCGTGCGTCGGTGCGTCGGGGGCACAGCAGCCGCACGTCAACGCCGGTCATGGCCACCGTCTTCAACGCAAAAAGCACAGGTTCGCTGGGCATGAAATAGGGTGTTTCGATGTACACGTAACGCTGTGCCGTCAGGATGATGCGCACATAACCCTGCATAATCTCCGGATAGGGGGAGGTGGGCGAACTGGTCACCACCTGCAACAGGCAGTTGTTCCGCGGACTACTGGCATCCAGCGGCGGATAATAGCGGCGGTCACTGATGAGCGTGCAGTCCACGAAGTACCAGTCAATCAGGAATGCCCGTTGCAGGGCGTAGACCCCACTGCCGGTGATGCGCAGCATGGTGTCGCGCCACGGCATTCCGGGCGTGCCGTGGGCGTAGCGTTCTGCGATGTTCATCCCACCGATGTAGCCCACCTTGCCGTCCACGACCACGATTTTCCGGTGGTTGCGGTAGTTGACCTTGCCGGTGAACGATGGGAACCGGACTGGCAGGAAAGGACACACCGCAATGCCGGCCTCGCGCATCTCGTCAAAGAAACGGTTGCTCACGCGCCAGCATCCCACATCGTCGTAGATGACCCGCACCGCCACGCCCTCCTCCGCCTTCGTCTTGAGGGTGGAAAGGATGCGGCGACCGAGGCGGTCGTCGGCGAAAATATACATACAGATGTGGATGTGGTGGCGGGCACGGCCGATGTCGTCCAGCAACCGTTCAAAGAAGGTGCTTCCTTCGGTGATGATGTCCAGACAGTTGTCCTTGAACGGTAGGGAGAACGACTGGTTGACGAAAAGGTCCACCAGTTGTTTGTGACGCTCGGCCACGTGCAGGTTCTGCTGTCCGACAAATTCCAACATGGAGTGTTTCGTCAACTGGTCCATCGACCGTTGGCTGATGATTCGGGCACGCCGGTGGTTGACACCGAAGAAGAAATAGAAGAGCAGTCCGACGACAGGCAGGAAGATGATGACCATCATCCAGGCCAAGGTCTTGTCCGGCTGGCGGTTGTCCAGCAGCACATGAAGCGTGGCCATGAAATGAAGAGCCACGGTAATGGCCACTCCTGCTATGGCCAGAATCGTCAGGGTGAGGTGGAACAGATCGGTCATCATAGCCTCCCGTGTTTAGTTGCGTCCCAACTGCCGCCCCAGCTCCTGGTGGATCTTTCCGGTCTCCATATAGGACTGCATCAGCTGGCGCGTCCGTTCCATGTCTCCTGCCGCCTCCCTCAGCTGCCGGTTGAGGTCCTTTAACCGCTCGCCGATGATGATGTAGCGGAAGTCAAGCATGAGGTGCTGCACCTGTTGGCGCAGGGTTCGCTCGGTGTGTTTCATCTCGAAACCGCGCCCCAACGGGTAGTTGTCGACGGCCAACAGGGTGGCCTGTTGGCTGATGTCCACGTCGGGGTGGCGGGTGAAGTAGGCTTCCGCGTGGAAGTCGGACTCGGCGGAGTGCTCCACTGCTTCGCGCAGTATGGTGTTGTAGAGTGGATTGGAGAAGGTGAGACCGTCGCTGCCGAATTCATAGTCGATGTACTGGGCCACGTTCATGCTGACGACTTGCCCGTCCTCGGTTTCCAGATGGTCGAAAATCACCTCTTCGCCGTGGCGCACCACCTGTTGGGTCAACAGCCGCTCAATCTCCACCGTGGCGTTGTCGGATGCCGCATAGGACACCTCGGCGACGGTCGTCGGCTGTTCTTCCTCTGCCGTCGGCTCTTCCTGCCGGACGGCAGTCGGTTTCCCGTGCTCCTCGGCGATGTACTTGTTGGTCTGCACAATCAGAGTGCGCTCCTCCACCCCGAGACGGCGCGAACAATCGGTCAGATAGGTGGAGCGCACGATGGGGTCGGGAATGACGCTGACCGAGCGCACGATGGAGTTGATGGCCTCGGCGCGTTTCAAGGGGTCGCGCACGCCCTTCAGCAGCAGGTCGGTCTTGAACTGTATGAAGTCAGTCTGGTGGTCGTCGATGTATTTCCGGAACTCCTCTGCCGTGTGCTTCCGCGAGAACGAATCCGGGTCGTCGCCGTCGGGCAGGAGCAGCACCTTCACGTTCATGCCCTCCTGCAACAGCATATCGGTGCCTCGCATGGCGGCATGGATGCCGGCCTCGTCGCCATCGTAGAGCAGCACGATGTTCCGGGTGAAGCGGTGCAGCATACGGATTTGATAGACGGAAAGGGCCGTCCCCGAGTTGGCCACCACGTTCTCCAGTCCGCACTGGTGCATGGCAATCACGTCGGTGTAGCCCTCCACCATGTACACACAGTCACACTTGACGATGGCCTTCTTGGCCTGGTAGATGCCGTAGAGCTCACGCTCCTTGTGGTAGATTTCGGAATCGGGCGAGTTGACGTATTTCTGCTGCACGCCCTTGGTGGCGGCATCGAGCTTGCGCCCGCCAAAGGCCACCACCTTGCCGCTGACGTTGAACCAAGGGAAGATGGCGCGCCCGGCAAAGCGGTCGTAGGAACCGTGCTCACTCGAACCGCAGAGTCCCGTCTTGAGCAGGTATTCCTCCCGGTAGCCCTTGCGCAACGCCTCCTTGAGCATGGCGTCGCGCTTGGTGAGGGCAAAGCCCAGATGGAACTTGTTGATGATGTCGTCGCGGATGCCGCGGCTCCGGAAGTATTGCTTTCCGATGGCCTGTCCGTCCACGTCGTTTTGCAGAATCTGGTGGAAATACTGACACGCCCACTCGTTGACGATGAACATCGACTCGCGGTCGCCCTGCGCTTTCTGCTCCTCGGCGGAAAGCTCGCGCTCCTGTATCTCGATGTTGTATTTCTTGGCCAGCCACCGCAGGGCTTCGGGATAGGTAATCTGCTCGTGCTTCATCAGGAAGTTGACGGCATTGCCGCCCTCGCCGCAGGAAAAACAGTGGCAAATCTGCTTCGACGGCGACACCATGAACGATGGGGTCTTGTCGTCGTGGAACGGACACAATCCCTTGTAGTTAACTCCCGCCTTGCGCAAGCTAACGAACTCGCTCACCACATCCACGATGTTGGTGGCATCCATGATCCGGTCAATGGTCGCTCGGTCTATCATCTCTTGGAGGTGCGAAGTTACGAAGAAAAGTGCGAAGTACAAAACAAAAGTGCGGTTATTTCCGATTTTATTTGGCCACCTGCCCGAAAAAGACTACCTTTGCACCAAATTTCGAATATTCAACAAATCAGAATAATATGGCTTTAAAGATTGTCGTTCTGGCCAAACAAGTGCCAGACACCCGGAACGTGGGCAAGGACGCCATGACCGCAGAAGGCACCGTGAACCGTGCCGCCTTGCCTGCCATCTTCAATCCTGAAGATTTGAACGCCCTGGAGCAGGCTCTCCGCTTGAAGGAACAGCATCCAGGCTCGACTGTAGGAATCCTCACGATGGGTCCTCCGCGTGCAGGGGAAATTGTCCGTCAGGGACTTTATCGCGGTGCAGACACCGGCTGGGTGCTCACCGACCGCCTCTTTGCCGGTGCCGACACGCTGGCCACCTCCTACGCGCTGGCTACAGCCATCCGGAAAATCGGTGACGTGGACATCGTACTCGGCGGTCGTCAGGCCATCGACGGCGACACTGCCCAGGTGGGTCCGCAGGTGGCTCAGAAGTTGGGGCTTAACCAGGTGACCTACGCCGAGGAGATACTGAAAGTGGAGCAGGGCAAGGCCACCATCCGCCGCATCATCGACGGAGGCGTGGAGACCGTTGAGGCTCCCCTGCCCGTCGTCATCACCGTCAACGGCAGTGCCGCGCCGTGCCGCCCGCAGAATGCCAAGCTGGTGATGAAGTACAAGCGCGCCACCTGTCCGTTGGAGCGTCCTAAGGAAGGGACTCCCTACGACCACCTCTATGAGGAACGCCCCTATCTGAACCTCAACCAGTGGGGCGTGGCCGATGTCAACGGCGATGTGGAGCAGTGCGGACTGTCCGGCTCGCCCACCAAGGTGAAGGCCGTGAAGAACATCGTGTTCCAGGCCAAGGAGTCGAAGACACTGACGGCCTCCGATGCCGACATCGAGGGAATGATTAAGGAATTGTTGGACGAAAAGATTATCGGATAAGCGAGATGAATAATGTATTTGTATATGTTGAGATAGAAGGTACGCAGGTACAGGAAGTATCTCAGGAGTTGCTGACCAAGGGTCGCAAACTCGCCAATGAGCTGGGTGTCGAGCTTCATGCCGTGGTAGCCGGCACTGCCGTCAAGGGCAAGGTGGAAGACCAGATTCTGCCCTACGGTGTCGACAAGTTGTTCGTGTTCGACGGTGAAGGGCTTTTCCCCTACACCTCGGCTCCCCATACCGATATCATGGTCAACCTCTTCAAGGAGGAGCAGCCGCAGATTTGCCTGATGGGTGCCACCGTCATCGGACGCGACCTCGGTCCCCGTGTGTCGTCGTCGCTGACCAGCGGACTGACAGCCGACTGCACCGAACTGGAAATCGGTTCGTTTGAAGACAAGAAGTCGGGCAAGACCTACGACCACCTGCTCTATCAGATTCGTCCCGCCTTCGGTGGAAATATCGTGGCCACCATCGTCAACCCGGAACACCGTCCGCAGATGGCCACCGTCCGCAGCGGCGTGATGCAGAAAGCCGTCTACGAGGGACAGGCCAGAAACGAGGTGGTTTATCCGAAGGTGTCAGACTACGTGTCGCCAGAAGCATTTGTCGTGAAGGTACTCGACCATCATGTCGAGGCGGCCAAACACAACCTCAAGGGTGCGCCCATCGTGGTGGCCGGAGGCTATGGTGTCGGATCGAAAGAAGGGTTCGACCAGCTCTTCCAACTGGCCAAGGTGCTCCACGGCGAGGTGGGCGGCTCCCGTGCCGCCGTCGATGCCGGATGGATTGACCACGACCGCCAGATTGGACAGACCGGTGTCACTGTCCACCCCAAGGTGTACATCGCCTGCGGCATCAGCGGACAGATACAGCACATCGCCGGTATGCAGGATTCCGGCATCATCATCAGCGTCAACAGCGACCCCGATGCCCCCATCAACAAGATTGCCGACTACGTCATCGTGGGCACCGTAGAGGAGGTCGTTCCGAAACTCATCAAGTATTACAAGCAAAATTCGAAATAACATGGCAAACTATTATAGCGATCATCCCGAGATTGCGTTCCACCTCAACCACCCGTTGATGGAGCGCATCGTAGAACTCAAGGAGAGGAACTACGAAGACAAGGACCAATTCGAGGACGCACCCGTCGACTACAACGATGCCATCGAGAACTACAAGCAGATTCTCGACATCACGGGGGACGTGGCGGCAAACATCATCGAACCGAACTCCGAGAGCGTCGACCTGGAAGGGCCGCACCTGGAGAACGGGCGCATGATCTACGCCTCCAAGACGTTCGAGAACCTGGATGCCACGCGCAAGGCTGGGCTTCACGGGGTCTCCATGCCTCGTCGCTACGGCGGCCTCAACCTGCCCAACACGGTGTTCTCCATGCTCAGCGAGGTCATCTCGGCTGCCGATGCCGGTTTCCAGAACATCTGGAGCCTCCAGAGCTGTATTGACACGCTCTATGAGTTCGGTTCCGAGGAACAGCGTCAGAAATACATCCCGCGCGTCTGTGCCGGCGAGACCATGTCCATGGACTTGACCGAGCCGGATGCCGGCAGTGACCTGCAGCACGTCATGCTCAAGGCCACCTACGACGAGAAGGAGGACTGCTGGCGGCTGAATGGCGTGAAGCGTTTCATCACCAACGGCGACTCCGACATCCACCTTGTGCTGGCCCGTTCAGAGGAGGGCACCAGGGACGGACGCGGCCTGTCCATGTTCATCTACGACAAGAACCAGGGTGGTGTCGACGTGCGCCACATCGAGCATAAGCTCGGCATCCACGGATCGCCCACCTGCGAACTGACCTACAAGAACGCCAAGGCTGAGCTGTGCGGCAGCACGCGCCTCGGATTGATCAAATACGTCATGGCACTGATGAACGGTGCCCGTCTCGGCATCGCCGCACAGAGTGTCGGTGTGGAACAGGAAGCCTACAACGAGGGACTGGCCTACGCCAAGGAGCGTGCCCAGTTCGGAGAGAAGATCATCCACTTCCCGGCTGTCTACGATATGCTGTCGCGCATGAAGGCCAAACTCGATGCCGGACGCTCCCTGCTCTATCAGACCGCCCGCTACGTGGACATCTACAAGGCATTGGAGGACATCGAGCGCGACCGCAAGCTCACGCCCGAGGAGAAGCAGGAGATGAAGAAGTACCAACGGTTGGCCGATGCCTTCACGCCCATGGCCAAGGGCATGAACTCCGAATATGCCAACCAGAACGCCTATGATGCCATCAGCATCCATGGCGGTTCGGGCTTCATCATGGAGTACAAGAGCCAACGGCTGTTCCGCGATGCGCGCATCTTCTCCATCTACGAGGGAACCACCCAACTACAGGTGGTGGCCGCCATCCGCTACATCACCAACGGCACCATGCTCAAGAACATCCAGGACATGGCCACTGCCGAGGTGGCGGAGTCGCTCCAGCCGCTGAAGGCACGTGTGGAGCAGTTGATTCCGGTCTATGAGGCAGCACTTAACCGCGTGAAGGAACTGGACAGCAAGGAAGCCCATGATTTCCTGGCTCGCCGCCTTTATGACATGACCTGCGAGATTGTCATGTCGCTCCTCATCCTCGACGATGCGACCCGCGCTCCCGAACTCTTTGCCAAGTCGGCCGAGGTCTATGTGCGCATGACCGAGGAGGACGTGATCGGAAAGGCGGCCTACATCCAGCATTTCCAGGTGGAAGACCTCGCCGCTTTCCGTGCAGCCGAAGATCCTGCCGCCGAATAAATAATAAGATTGGGGTTCCCGGTCAGAAGAGAATCCCGAACGTAGAGCCTACAGCCAGCGTACTCATCCACTCTCCAGTGTGATGACTGTGCGCTGGCTGTAAGTTATAATCGAGGAAGAACCGGATGCCGTACCCCTTCCGTATTTTATAGGAGACGGAGAGGCCGCTCCCGAAGCAGACACCGCCTTTTCGAGGAACGGTGTTGCCGTTGGCCAGTTCCAGTCGGGGATAGGCGGCGTAGCCGGACAGCAGCTTGCTCCCGACGTTCCACCTCGCAGTGAGTGGATAGGAGAAATAGAGACCGGCCATGGCTGACAGGGCATCAAAGTTGTCGTCCTCTGCCACGCTTTCCGCCTGACCCTCCGTTGTGATGATGTGCGTATTGGAGACCGTCAGCCGCCCTCCCACGCCGAGGTAGGGATTCCAGAACCAGGCTCCCTCTACACCCGCCAGACTGCCCGTTGAGGTGCGGAACTCCTGTGTTTCAGAGAGGTCGTAACGGCTCAACGGGACATTCGCACCGAAATAGACGCCCAGAAAGGAGGGCTTGTCCTGACGCGAGAAAGTGTTAGGCGCGTCATGGTGGTGGATGCCCTTTTCCTTGAAGAGGAGGTCGGCGATGTAGTAACCCAGTTCGGTGGAGATGATGCCGATGCCTGCCCCTGTCAGCACGTCGCTGAGCCAGTGTTTGTTGTTGGCAATGCGCCCCAGTCCGGTGGCTGTGGCGAAGGAGTAGGCTCCCACACCAATCCAAGGCGAGATGTGTCCATACTCCTTGGTGAGCATGGTGGCGGTCATGAAAGCGGTGGCCGTATGCCCGGACGGAAAGGAATGGTTGTCGGTGCCGTCGGGGCGCATCACGTTCGTCGTATGCTTCACCGACTGCACCACGGAGGCCATCAGCACCATGGAGAAAGCGTCCGACACCAACATCCGGTTCCAGTCGCTCCGGCTCTCTACCCCGAAGGCTTTCAGACCCAGCATCACCGCTCCCGGAACATATTGCGTATAATTGTCGAAGGGGCGGTGGAACTCTCTGGCGTAGTCGTTGCGAAGCCTGCGGAAATGCACGTCCTCGCCGACCATGGCGGCTCCCGTCACTATCAGGGGCAGACCTGCAAAGGTAGTCCGGTAGAGTCTGGAGGAGGTGAGGTCTCGCCGCTCCCATGTCCCGGTCGTGAGACTGTCTCCCGTCTCTGCACCTGCCGCTCCGCAGAGCAAGGCAAGCGCACCGACCAAAACCATTTTTCTTTTCATCGGTTTGTGTCTTGATTTTCCGGCAAAGGTACAAAAGTTCGTGGAATTCTCAAAAGGCTCTTTCCGTAATCCGCAATGTGAGCGAGCCGCCTGTCTTTGGACGGGCGGCTCGCTTCGTTAGTATGTTATGAAAAATTTGAGAGAAGTGAAACTTCACAGTTTCGTTTGTGTTTTAATTAATGTAAATGATTTATTTAGAGAAAGCATAGAAAATATTCATTCCTTGTGAACCTCACCGCCTGTGACCCTACTGCTGTCTGCCGGTGCATCGGAGAGGTTCTCTGCCTGCATGGGCACGACGGTGTCGGCAGAGTCAATCTGCTGGACGAAGGAGTTGGCGTAGTTGTCGCGTGGGGCGTTCCAACGGGCATCCCACGGGTGTTGCAGTGCTCCGCCCACCGAAAAGACGATGGCCACGGCGGCGGCAGCCCTGAAGAGCGGCCGCAACTGCCAGCGCAGGGAGACGGTACG
Source organism: Oscillibacter sp. MSJ-31 (assembly GCA_963651005.1). GTDB lineage: Bacteria > Bacteroidota > Bacteroidia > Bacteroidales > Bacteroidaceae > Prevotella. Next base: position 47,005 of record CAVJNH010000003.1, on the reverse strand, counting down.
CGCCCGCACGGGCTGCGGAGCGTGTGAGGCGGTCATGGCGAGCATCCGCCGGTCAAAGTCATCTCCCAGCTCCACGGCAGCCTCCTGCTGCAGGCAGGCAAAGAGCGGCCGATACTGCTCCAGTTCGGCAGGGATGTCCTGCTGGCTGAAGAAGGTGCGCAGAATGTCCTCCTCTTCGAGCGAGGTTTCCGCTGCCCAGTAGCGTTCCATGAGTTGTTCAATGTACTTATAGTCCATAATGCTCTGTTTTCTTGAATTGTTGTCTGACGGCTTGCCGTGCCCTGTAGATGTTCACCTTCACCTGTTCTTCACTGATGTCCAGCAGGACGGCAATCTCCTTATAGCTTCTCCCCTCGATGTCGCGCAGTTGCATGGTGCTTCTTTGCTTCTCGGGCAGGCTGTCGATGATCCGGCGGACGAGCGCCGCGCTGTCGCGCCGTACAGCCTGTTCCTCGGGGTTTGCTGCGCTGCCGTTGTCTGCGGGTTCGGTAGCCACGCTGTCGAGCGGGATTTCCAGCCGTCCGCGGCGGCGCACCATGTCGAGGGAGAGGTTTCGGCACGTGGTGACGCAGAAGGCTTCGATATTGTCTATCGTGTCCCAGCTCTCGCGCCGTTTCCACACCTTCATCATGGTTTCCTGTACCGCGTCCTCTGCCTCCGCAGGGTTGAGGGTGATGCGGAGCGCCAACCTGTAGAGCAGGTTTTTCAATGGCAGGACATCGTTTCGGAAACTGATTGCTTTCATCCTCTCTATTGGTAAGACGTTTGTGATGTGGAAAAGTTACAGCGTGGACGAAAAAATTTTTCGTCCGGGCTTAGCGGACCACGGTGCCGTGGTGTCCGTCGATGGCAGCGGCCTGGGTGATGACCACGCGTTTCACGCCGTTGCGGAGGGTGTCGAAGGCGTTGTCGAGTTTGGGAATCATGCCACCTGCGACGGTGCCGTCGGCCTTGTAGCGTTCGTAGTCCTCCCGTGTGATTTCCGCGATGACGCTGTCCTCGTCGTCGGGATTGCGGAGCACGCCTTTCTTCTCAAAGCAATAGACGAGCGTCACGTCGTAGTAGGGCGCGAGGGCTTTGGCCGTTTCGGCAGCAATGGTGTCGGCATTGGTGTTGAGGATGTTCCCCTGTCCGTCGTGGGTCAGCGGAGCCATGACGGGTGTAACGCCTGCGCTGACGAGGCGATGCAGGCATCCGCCGTCTGCGCGGTCTACGTCGCCCACGAAGCCATAGTCCACGCCGTCCTTGGGCGGTCGCCGGTGGCTGCGGATCACGTCCATGTCGGCACCGGTCAGTCCGAGCGCATTGACACCGGCGGCCTGAAGCCGCGCCACCAGTTGCTTGTTGACCAGTCCGCCGTAGACCATCGTCACCACGCGGAGCATATCGGCTCCCGTGATGCGCCGTCCGTTGACCATCTCGCTCTCAATGCCGAGGGCGGCGGCGATTTTCGTCGCACTGCGTCCGCCGCCGTGCACCAGCACTTTCCGACCTTCCAGAGCGGCAAAATCCTTCAACAGGCGGGCGGTCTGTGCCTCGTCCTCGACGACGGCTCCGCCCACTTTCACGATTGTCATTTTTTCCATTTTACACTACCTTTGCTTCTTTCCGTCTGCAAAGGTAGTGTAAAATGGGCGAAAAGCCAAAAAGTAACCCGTTATTCGCCGATGGTTCCGCGCTTTTCTATCTCCATATTGATGTTGTCAATCACCTCGTCGGTCAGTTCATACTTGGAGATGATGAACATGGCCAGTGCGAGCAAGATGGCAGGAATGACGCACACCAACCAGCGGATGCCCTCCTGAGCGAGCGGACTCTGCTGTTCCAGTCCGTTCATGAAGTAGGCTCCTGCGGCATTGCCCACCGACATCATGGCAAAGGCCGTGATGAAGAAGAGGGCCACGACGCGGAGCGGGCGGTTGTGGAAAAATTCCGTCCAGAGGTCGCTCACCTTCACGTTCTTGGTCTCCTTCTCGTCCATGACCACGCGCTCCTTGGTCTGTGTGAAGCAGAAGACGAGCAGGGCGAAACCCACGAGGGCATAGATGAGCATGGCGACGAACCAGGCGTTGCTGTCGGCAGGGAGTGTGCTGCCTTCCTGTGCTGCCGTGGCGCGGTAGCCGGTCCAGGCGAGCACGGCTCCGGGCACTACGCCGCCCAGGGCCATTCCGGCCTTGTAGAAGATGCCCGTCAGGGCGTTGACGATGCCGGCGATGCGCTTGCCGCCCGTGTATTCCGCGAAGGAAATGACCTCGGGAATCAAGGCCCACATATAGCCTGTGGCGACGATGACACCGGTCGACTTGATGAACTGGGCGATGTAGACCAGCGTGATGTTGTCCTTCACGGGGCCTGCCTTGCTGATGACGTAGAGCATGGCCATGCCGATGATGGCGACGGTGAGGAAGATGTAGAACATATTCTTCTTGCCCACGCGCTTCTTGATGGCGGGCACCAATGGCATGAAGATGAAGGAAGGCAGGGAGCCGAGTCCCATGAAGAGAGCCATCTCTATGGGCAGGTCCTTGGCGGCGGCCAGCACGGCCACGAGGATGGGCACGCCTGCCGACACGCAGAGTCCGCCCACGTTGGCCATGAACATACGGACGGAGGTGAGCACGGTGATTTCGTCCGTGTCGCGCGTCAGGGAGGAGTTCAGTGCGCCGTAGGGTACGTTAATCAGCGTGTAGAGCATGGACAGTCCCACGTAGGTCACGTAGGCATAGACCAGCTTGGCTGTGGAAGAATGCCCCTCCATCCCGTTCCAGAAGCACAGGATGGCCAGCACGGTGAGCGGCAGTCCGGCCAACACGAGCCAGGAGCGGTACTTGCCCCACCGGGGATGGTGCTTGTCGACGTATGTCCCCACCAGCGGGTCCCAGAGCACGTCCACCAGCCGCACCACCAGGAACATGGTGGCGGCGGCAGCGGGGCTGAGTCCGTAGATGTCGGTATAAAAGAACAGGAGATACATGCAGACGGTCTGGTAAATCAGGTTCTGTGCCAGATCGCCAGACCCGAATCCGATACGCTGTAACCACGAGAGCTTGTAGAAGCCCTTCTTCTCTGTTTGTTGTGTCATTTGTGCCATTATCGTTTTGGTTTTTGTTATTTTCCAGACTTATCGGCTGCAAAGTTACACATTTCCGGGCACATTTCCATTCTCCTGTGTAACACATTACCACACCCCATGTTTCATTTACGGCATTTGCAGCAAAATCCACGCGTGTGTGGTGCGCCGCACGCCTACTACTCTAGATAGGTGTAGCCGTAGAGGCCGCTGCGGTAGGTGGAGAGGAACTCCCTACCCTCCTCCAGCGAAATCTTCCCCTGCTTGACACTCTTGCTGACCCATATCTCCAGTTGCCGCACCAGTTTCTTGGGCTCGTACTGCACGTATTCGAGCACCTCCGCCACGGTCTCGCCATCAATGACCTGGTCGATGTTCCAACTGCCGTCCTGCACCGAGATGTGTACGGCTGTCGTGTCGCCGAAGAGGTTGTGCATATCGCCCAGAATTTCCTGGTAGGCTCCCACGAGGAAGACCCCCAAGTAGTAAGGCTCGTCGCGCCGCAACGGGTGGACGGGCAGCGAGTGGGAGTTGTGGCGGTTGGTCACGAAATTGACAATCTTGCCGTCCGAGTCGCAGGTGATGTCCTGCAGTGTCGCGTTGCGTGTGGGACGCTCGCCGAGACGCTGGATGGGCATGATGGGGAACATCTGGTCGATGGCCCACGAGTCGCTGAGGCTCTGGAAGAGCGAGAAGTTACAGAAATATTTGTCGGCCAGGAGCTTGTCGATGTTCATCAGTTCCTCGGGAATGTGCTTCAGGTTCTTGGCCAGCGCGTTGATTTCGTGGCACACGCTCCAGTACATGGCCTCGATTTCGGCGCGGGTCTTCAAGTCCACGATGCCGTGGGAGAAGAGGTCGAGCACCTCCTCGCGTATCTGTTCCGCATCGTGCCAGTCCTCCAGCACGTTGCGCGGCGACAGGTTGTCCCAGATTTCGTAGAGGTCGCGGACCAGTTGGTGGCTGTTCTCGTCGGGCTCGAACTCCTCGGGCATCTCGGGCAACGAGGCCGTCTCCAGCACGTCGAAGACGAGCACGGAATGGTGGGCGGCCAGTGATCGTCCGCTCTCCGTGATGAGGTTCGGGTGTGGCAGTCCGTTCTTGTCGGCTGCGTCGACGAAGGTGTAGATGCAGTCGTTGACGTACTCCTGGATGGAGTAGTTGACGGAGCTTTCGCTGGAGGGCGACCGCGTGCCGTCGTAGTCCACGCCGAGTCCGCCTCCGCAGTCCACGAAGTCGACGTTGTAGCCCATCCTATGGAGCTGGATATAGAACTGCGAGGCTTCGCGCAGTGCGGTCTGTATGCGCCGTATCTTGGTTATCTGGCTACCGATGTGGAAATGGATCAGGCGCAGGCAGTCGCGCATGCCCTTTTTGTCGAGCAGGGCCAGGGCATCGAGCAGTTCCGCCGAGGTCAGCCCGAACTTGCTGGCGTCGCCGCCGCTCTCTTCCCATTTGCCGCTGCCGGAGGAGGCGAGCTTGATGCGGATGCCGATGTTGGGGCGGATGCCCATCTTCCGGGCTTTCCGTGCGATGATTTCCAGCTCGTTCATCTTCTCCACGACAATGAAGATTTTTTTGCCCATCTTCTGTGCCAGAAGGGCCAGTTCGATGTAGCTCTCGTCCTTGTAGCCGTTGCAGACGATGATGCTGTCGCTCTGGCACTGCATGGCGATGACGGCGTGGAGTTCGGGTTTCGAACCGGCCTCCAGACCGAGGTTGAACTTGCGTCCGTGCGAGATGATCTCCTCGACGACGGGCTGCATCTGGTTCACTTTGATGGGATAGACCACATAGTTCTCGCCCTTGTAGCCGTACTCCTTGGCGGCTTTCTTGAAGCAGCTCCAGGTCTTCTCGATGCGGTTGTCCAGGATGTCGGGGAAGCGCAGCAGCACGGGGGGCTGCACGTCGCGCAGTGCCAGCGAGTCCATCACTTCGCGCAGGTCTATCTGCGTGCCGTCCTTGAGGGGCGTGACGCAGACGTTGCCCTGTTCGTTGATGCCGAAATAGCTGGTGCCCCAGCCGTTGATGTTGTAGAGTTCCTTAGAATCTTCGATGGTCCATTTCTTCATTGTTCGTCTTGACAGAAAAGAGAGTTAGGTTTGTTTCGTTTGTTGTCGGTTGGGTTGTTTTCACGGGTGTTCAGATGTGGAGCAGGCTGCGCAGACGCTCCACGCTGAGCCGGATTTTGTCGCCGTTGTCCAGCAGACTGACGTCGAGCGTGTAGCGTGCTTTCCGGTAGAAGGCTTCGCGCTCGGCGAGGTGTCGGGTGACGTAGTCGATGAGTTCCTCGGGGCTTTTCCCCTTGACGAGGGGCCGCTCCACCTTGCCCATCAGCAGGTGGCGGCAGAGCACTTCGGGTGTGGCCTTGAGGTAGGCCACGTCGCCCTGCCGGTTGAGGTAGTCGATGTTGTCGAAGAAGCAGGGCGTGCCGCCTCCGCAACTGACGATGACGTTCTCGAACTCTGCCACTTCATGCAACATATTGTATTCGATCCGTCGGAATCCCTCTTCGCCCCGTTCGGCGAAAATCTGCGCCACCGTCTTCCGCATACGGCTTTCGATGTACCAGTCGAGGTCGTAGAACATCATGCCCGTCTCCCTGGAGAGTGCCCTGCCCACGGTGGTCTTCCCCGAGCCCATGTAGCCAATCAGTATGATGCGCCTCATTTCCTCTTTTCCGGTGCGGGTGCGTTGACGAGGCCCATGCACTCCTCGTAGGTCAGTTCGGCGGCGCGCTGCTGCATGGCTTTGGGAATCCGGTAGTTCTTGCCCTTGTAGGCGATGTAGGGGCCGTAGCGGCCATTGATGACACCGAGGTCGAGGTCTTCGGTGAACACCCGGAGGAAGCGTTTCTGGTCCTGTTCGCGTCGGTCGCGGATGATGGTGACGGCCTCGTCGAGCGTGACGGCCATCGGGTCACTGCCCTTGGGCAGCGAGGTGTATTTCTTGTCGTGGAGCACGTAGGGGCCGTAGCGGCCATTGCCGATGACCACGGGCGATCCTTCGAACTCACCGACGGTGCGCGGCAGCTTGAACTGCTCCAGGGCTTCCTCCAGCGTGATGGTCTCGATGCTCTTGTCGCTGGGAATCTGGGCGAAGAGGGGCTTCTCCTCGTCGTCGGCACTGCCCACCTGCACCACGGGGCCGAAGCGGCCGATCTTGACGAAGACGGGGCGGCCGGTCTTGGGGTCGTTGCCCAGCTGACGCTCGCCGACCTTGTGTTCCTGGCGGGCGTTGATGGTCTTCTCCACCGCAGGCTCGAAGCCTTTGTAGAACTGCCTTATCATGTCCTGCCACGACTCCTGTCCTTCGGCAATCTGGTCGAAATCCTGCTCCACCTTGGCCGTGAAGTTGTAGTCCATGATGTCCTTGAAATGGACCATGAGGAAGTCGTTGACAACGATGCCGATGTCGGTGGGCAGCAGCTTGCCTTTTTCCGAACCGGTCATCTCGGTGCGCTCCGACTGCTTCACCTGCAGTCCCTTCAGCGTGTCGACGGTATAGGTGCGCGCCGTGCCGGGACGGTCGCCCTTGCGGACGTATTTGCGCTGCTGGATGGTGGAGATGGTGGGGGCGTAGGTGGAAGGACGGCCGATGCCCAACTCCTCCATCTTGTGGACCAGCGAAGCCTCGGTGTAGCGCAGGGGCGGCTGGTTGAAGCGTTCCACGGCCTGTATCTCGCGGCGTTGCAGTTGCTCGCCTCCGTGCAGGGGCGGCAGCAGGTGGGCCGTCTCTTCGTTCTGCCGGTTCTCGCCGTCGTCGTCGGACGACTCGCGGTAGACCTTGAGGAAACCGTCGAAGGTGACTATCTCGCCCTGGGCCACGAAGTGCTCCTCCGCACCGCTCATGGTGATTGTGACCGTGGTCTTCTCCAGTTCCGCATCGGCCATCTGGCTGGCAGCCGTGCGCTTCCATATCAGTTCATAGAGGCGGCGCTCCTGTGTCGTGCCCGAGATTTCCGTGCGGTCCATGTAGGTGGGGCGGATGGCTTCGTGCGCTTCCTGTGCGCCCTTCGAACTGGTGTGATACTGGCGCGGCTTGCTGTATTTCTCGCCGTAGGCAGCGGTAATCATCTGTTGGCTGGCCGAGGTGCAGAGGGCGGACAGGTTGACCGAGTCGGTACGCATATAGGTGATGAGACCGCTCTCGTAGAGACGCTGCGCCACCATCATGGTCTGGCTCACGGTCATGCCGAGCTTGCGGGCGGCCTCCTGCTGGAGGGTGGAGGTGGTGAAGGGGGGAGCCGGCGTGCGCTTGACGGGCTTCTTCACCACGTCCTCCACGGTGAAAGTGGACTCCTTGCATTGCTCCAGGAAGGCGGCCACCTCCTCGTGGGTCTTGAAGCGGCAGTTGAGCTGCGCCTTCACCTCGGCCTGCGATCCGTCGGCGTTCGTCGCACCGAACACACCGCTGACGCTGTAGTAGTGGGTACTCTTGAATTGCTGTATCTCGCGCTCGCGGTCCACGATGAGGCGCACGGCCACGCTCTGTACACGACCGGCGGAGAGCGACGGCTTCACCTTGCGCCAGAGCACGGGCGAGAGCTTGAAACCCACGAGGCGGTCGAGCACGCGGCGCGCCTGCTGCGCGTTGACCAGATTCATGTCAAGGTGGCGCGGACACTCGATGGCCTTGAGGATGGCGGGCTTCGTAATCTCGTGGAACACGATGCGGCTGGTCTTCTCCTCGTCGAGACCCAACACCTCGCAAAGGTGCCACGAGATGGCCTCTCCCTCGCGGTCTTCATCGGATGCGAGCCAGACCTTCTCGGCCTTCTTCGCTGCCGTCTTGAGTTCCTTCACCAGTTTCTCCTTCTCTTCCGGAATCTCGTATTCGGGTTCGAGCGTACCGGTATCGATACTCATCTCGTGCCGCTTCAAGTCGCGGATATGTCCGTAGCTTGACATGACCTTATAGTCGTCGCCCAGAAACTTTTCTATCGTTTTTGCCTTGGCAGGCGACTCCACGATGACTAAATTTTTCTGCATACTTGTGATGATAATGTTATTCGGGCTGCAAAAGTAGACAAAAGTTTTGGTTGCACCTTATATATATACTCGTTTTTTTGTTTTCTTAACGTTTCGGCCGTCGTCACGCAGGATAAACCGTGCCCTGCTGCGTACCCTTATTTTTTTCTCTGCCGAGAGAGTTTTTTCTCTCTGCCGAGAGAGTGAGATTTTTGCCTCCTTGCCCTGCTGCCCGGGTGCGAAGGATTCCTCGCTCGCTCCGGACAATGAAAGCGAACAGTCCGCCCACACCCCTATACCTCCAAAAACAGCAAAGAAACTCGTGACAAAGTGTTGGTGTTTTCAGAAGATATTCGTACCTTTGCAGGCAACAAAAGTATACGTAAACAAACAATATTATGGCAAAGAAAGCTTTATTGATGATTCTCGACGGATGGGGAATCGGGAAACATGGGAAAGGTGACGTAATCTACAATACGCCGACCCCGTATCTGGACTATCTGACTGCCGTTTCGGCCCACTCGCAGTTGGCCGCTTCGGGCGAAGACGTGGGACTGCCCGACGGACAGATGGGCAACTCGGAAGTGGGACATCTCAATATCGGTGCCGGTCGTGTGGTGTATCAGGACCTCGTGAAAATCAACCGTGCCTGCAAAGACGGTTCCATCGTGGACAATGCCCAGGTGAAGGCGGCCTACACCTACGTCAGGGAGCACGGGAAGAAGCTCCACCTGATGGGGCTGACCTCGAATGGCGGCGTGCACTCCAGCCTCGACCACCTGTTCAAGCTCATAGAAGTGGGCAAGACGTATGGGCTGAAGAACCAGACCTTCGTGCACTGCTTCATGGACGGGCGCGACACCGATCCGAAGAGCGGCAAGGGATTCATCGAACAGCTCACCAAGGTGTGTGCCGACAACGATGCGGCCATTGCCGACATCGTGGGACGCTTCTACGCCATGGACCGCGACAAGCGTTGGGAGCGCGTCAAAGAGGCTTACAACCTGATCGTGAAGGGCGAGGGCAAGCAGTCGGCTGACATGGTGGCTGCCATGCAGGAGTCGTACGACGAGGGCGTGACCGACGAGTTCATCAAGCCCATCCACAATAGCAGCGTCAACGGTCTGATAGAGGAGGGCGACGTGGTGATCTTCATCAATTTCCGCAACGACCGCGCTAAGGAGCTGACCGTGGTGCTCACCCAGCAGGACATGCCGGAGCAGGGGATGCAGACCGTCAAGAACCTGCAGTACTACTGCATGACCCCGTACGATGCCTCGTTCCAGGGCGTACACATCCTGTTCCCCAAGGAGAACGTGGAGGACACGCTCGGCGAGTACCTCTCCCGGCAGGGTAAAAAACAACTGCACACGGCTGAGACGGAGAAGTATGCCCACGTGACGTTCTTCTTCAACGGCGGACGCGAACAGCCCTTCGAAGGCGAGGACCGCATCCTCGTGCCGTCGCCCAAGGTGGCCACCTACGACCTCAAGCCCGAGATGAGTGCCTACGAGGTCAAGGACAAGCTGGTGGCCGCCATCAACGAGAACCTGTATGACTTCATCGTGGTGAACTTCGCCAACGGCGACATGGTGGGGCACACCGGTGTCTACAACGCCATTGCCAAGGCCGTATGGGCCGTCGACCACTGCGTGAAGGAGGTGATAGAGGCCGTCAAGGCCAACGGCTACGAGGCCATCATCATCGCCGACCACGGCAATGCCGACAATGCCATCAACCCCGACGGAACGCCCAATACGGCCCACTCGCTCAATCCCGTTCCGTTCATCTATGTGACCGACAACAACAGTGCTACGGTGAAGGACGGACGGCTGGCCGACGTGGCTCCCTCCATCCTGCACATCATGGGACTGGAGAAGCCTGCCGACATGACGGGCGAGAACCTGATAACAGACTGAGTTCCCCGCGTGACGACATTCCCCGTACAACAGATGGCCGAAGAGGCCGTACAGTTGCTGCAGAGACTGATCAGCACCCCATCGGTCAGCCGCGACGAGAAGGGCGCGGCTGACCTGATGGAGCTGCAGATGGCGCAATGGGGACTGGATCCGAAACGGGTGGGGAACAATCTGATGCTCACAGGGAAACGGGACGACAACAAGCCCACCCTGTTGCTCAATGCCCATCTCGACACGGTGAAGCCCGTGAGTACGTGGACGCGCGACCCCTTCTCGCCGGACATCGAAAACGGACGGCTCTACGGACTGGGGTCCAACGACTGTGGCGGCGGACTCGTCAGCCTGCTCGTGGTCTACCGGGCACTCTGCCGCAAGGACTTGCCCTACAATCTGGTCTATGTGGCCAGTGCCGAAGAGGAGGTGAGCGGTGCCGGCGGTTTCACGCTGATTGCCCCGCAACTGCCGCATATTGACGTGGCCATCGTGGGCGAGCCGACCGGGATGCAGCCTGCCGTGGCCGAAAAGGGACTGATGGTGATCGATGCCGTGGCACGCGGGAAGAGCGGGCACGCTGCGCGCAACGAGGGCGAGAACGCCATCTACAAGGCCATGGAGGACATCCGGTGGTTGTGCAACCATCAGTTCGGGAAGGTCAGTCCTTTGCTCGGGCCCACCAAGGCCACCGTGACCATCATCCAAGCCGGCACACAGCACAACGTGATTCCCGACGAGTGCCGGTTCACCATTGACGTGCGCACCAACGAACATGACCGCAACGAGGAGCTTTTCCAATACCTCCAGTCGCAGATGAAAAGTGAGCTGAAGGCGCGCTCTTTCCGGCTCTCGTCCTCGTCGATTCCCATAGACCATCCCCTCGTCAGCCGCTGCATCGCCATGGGCATGAAGCCGTTCGGCTCCCCCACGCTCAGCGACCAGGCACTGATGCCGTTCGCCTCGCTGAAGCTCGGCCCCGGCGAATCAAGCCGGAGCCACAGTGCCGACGAATACATCGGACTGGACGAAATCCGTCAGGCCATTGAGACGTATCTGAACCTTCTGGTTTCCTGAATGTTTTGCTAAGTGACGATTAAAAAGTCACTAATTCCTTGCCAGCCAGACTTCCGGATTGAGTTTGGAAGTCTCCTTGCGCAACTGGAACTGCAGGATGTTGTCCTGTCCGACACGTCCAAGGACTTGCCGCGTGGTGACCTTCTGCCCACGGTGTACGCTGACGGACGACAGGTTGTAATAGACGGAGATGTAGCTGCCGTGGCGCACCATGACGATGATGGTTCCGCCGAAGCGGTACACGCCGCTGACCTCGCCGTCGAAGATGCTTCTGGCCTGTGCGCCGGCCTGCCCCTGTATGTTGATGCCCTTGTTGTCCAGCCGCACATTGTTCAGCCCTTCCACGTTATATTGTCCGAAATGGCTCACAATACGGTAGCTGCCGGTGATGGGGATGGGCAGCCGCCCGCGGTTGCTCTCGAAATTGCCGCTGATGCGGCGGTCGTCGCTGTCCATGGTGTAGCGCACTTCCTCCGCTTTCTTCTCCTTCTTCTTGGTTTCGGCCACCTCCCGACGCGGCGGCTTGTTGTCTTCGGCGGCACGCTGCTTGCGTGCCGCAGCCTCTTCCTCCGCCCGCTTGCGTGCCGCAGCCTCGGCTGCCGCCTTGCGTCTGGCTTCAGCGGCGGCACGGGCTCTCTGCCGTGCGACCTCCTCCGCAATCAACTGGTCGATGCGCTCGTTGAGTGCCGCGTCTTTCTTGCGCTGTTGGGCAATCACGCGCTGAATGGTCTTCTGTTCCTTCTGCAACGACGTGACTACCTGTTGCTGCTCGGTCTGCTTGCCCTCCAGGGAACGCTGCTCCTGTTCGCCGCGTGTCAGCAACCGGTGCTTGGCATCGCGTGCCCCGGCCAGTTCGCTGCGCTTGGCCGACACCTCGGCCTGCTTCACTTTCACGTCCTCGCCCTGTGACCGCTGATAGGATGCGTATTCCCGCATGAAGCGCAGTCGTCGCCACATCTGTGCGAAGCTGTTGGCACTGAAGACAAACATCATCTGGCTCTGGAGGGAACGGTTGCGATGCATATAGCGCATCGACTTGACGTACCGGCGTTTGTATTCGTCCAACTCCTGCTGCAACGCATCGAGTTCGCGGTTCATCGTCCGGATTTCCTGGTCGATGCCGGAGAGGTCGTGGCGTATCGTGTCGATGGTGCGGCGTTTGGAGGCAATCTCGGTGTTGAGGGCCATCAAGTCCTGCAGGCGCAGCTTCACGTTGCGTTCGTTGGAGCGCAGACGCTGCTCCTGCAGCCGGATTTGCCGCTGGATGTTCTTGCGCTGGTTCTGCAGGCTCTGCACCGATTCCGTCTGGCGGGTTGCGGTGCGTTTCGTCTGCTTGTCAGGCGTGCGCTTGTTGCCCGACACCTGCTTCTTGCGCTGGGCACTCGTCGTGGTGGTTCTTGCCTTTGCTTTTGTCGTTTTCCTTTGCTGCGCAGGAAGCGCGGCGAAGGAGCAGGCGAGGAGGGAGAGTATGATGATTCGCTTCATTCGCTGTTAAAAGGCCGTTAGACGGCGGAGAATCTGGTCAATGGTCACTTCACGGTATTTCGCGGAAATAGAAGTCCGGGTGTCCCAGTTCCCGTCATTTGAAAGTTCGTTCAGGGTCATTTCAAACTGAATTTCCTTGTCCGGAGTGTGCAGGGTCACCCGGTGAGTATAGGGGAAGGGACTGCCTGTTGCCGGTTTGAAATTGCTGTAGTCCCACACCAACTGATAGACACCTTGGTTGTAGTCTATGCAGGTGTTGTTGATCTGCGCGTCCTCCTTGCCGGCCAGCCATTGATAGCCCAACCGGTCTTTTGACATCGTGATGCGGGCTGCTGTGCCGCTGAAATCGGTGGAAAAATCCGCCAGCATCCCGTCCGTCAGCGTCGTCCTGCCCGGTTGGAACAGCTCGTTCCAGAAGAGGGCCTGAAGCGAGTGGAAATTGAGACCGCTGTTGCGCATGAAGTCCAACTGGTTGTAGTCGGCCTTGATATACTGTTTGTTGATGCGGTCCATGATGAGGACGTAGTTTTCGGTAAGCTCCAGCCGTCCGGCCTCGACCAGTCCGCCGAATGCCGTGAGCTGCAGGCGGATCACGTCGTCGCGCTTCATCTTGAGACTGCCCGAGAGCGTGAACTTCCGCCCGTCGGCCTCCAGAGAGAACTTCACCTTCGAGGTGAGGCATCCGGCCTGCTGCGTATGGTTGGAAACCCGTTGCAGAAACTCCTGCTTTTGCAACGCCGTGCCCGCGGTTTTCGAGGTGTCTTCGCTGACGGCCTTTTTCTGTGTTCCGCAGGCGGCAAGCGTAAAGGCCACGGCCAGTCCTGCGAACCGTATTATGAGGTGATGTGCTTTCATTCTTTGATGTATTTCTTCAGTTTTACCTTACGTGCGATGATTTTGGTCCGGTCGTCCTTAGGGGTGGCCGTCTGCCGGGCGCGTTCCAGTGCTTTCTGCCAATAGGCCACAGCCTGGCTTTTGTTGCCCACATGATAATAGATGTCTCCGGCGTGTTCGAGCAGGACGGCTGACGTGTCCGAGTCGCATTGCAGCGTCTGGTCGATATAGATTTTCGCCTCGGCGTATCGCTTCTGCCGAAACAGAATCCAGGCGTAGGTGTCGAGGAATGTGGCGTTTTTGGGTTCTGCCTTGACCGTTTGGAGTGACATCTGCTCGGCCTTGTCCAACTGCTGGCCGGACTCCGAGAGGTAGTAGGCGTAGTTGTTGAGGCACGACACGTTGTCCGCCTTCCATTGCAGGCACGAGTCGTAGGCGGCAAACGCTTCCTTCTCGAAACCCTTCTGATGATAGATGTCGCCCATGACAGCATAGAAGTCGCTGACAATGTCGGGGTTGCTCTCCTGCGTAATGACACCGATGCCGTTCTGGAAAGCGTCGAGGGCCTCGTCAAGTTGGTCTTTCTGGTAGTAGGCCACACCCTGATAGTAATAAAAGGCCATTTCATCGGGATTATACCGCCGTGCTTCCTGACAGAGACGGATGATGCGGTCCAAGTCCTTGGCGCGCCAGGCATAGTCCACCAGTTGCAGTCTTGCCGCCGCATTGTCGGGGGTCTCGGCGATGACGCGGTTGAGCATCCGGACAATCGTGTCGTTCGGCATTTTCTTGAGCGTCATGTATGCGGCACAGAGCATGGCCACGTCCGCATCGAACGGCTTCTGCTTCAGAATGCCGTCAAACTGGGACAGCACTTGCGTGGAATCTCCCACGTTCTGTTCGCTCTCCGCAATCTGTCGGCGCATAAGCGACACCTTGTCCTGGGACGTGACGTTCTTGCAGAGCAGCACACGCTGGAGCAGAGAGTCGGCCTTGTCCGGGTCGCCATGCTCCTGTTCGTACTGCAACAGGAACAGCAGGGTGAGGCGGTGGTCCGCATCTTGACGGAGAATGTCCTGGCAGATGCCCATTCCTTTGGCTTTCTGCCCGTTGGCGATAAGCACTTCCGCATAGAGGCAGCGATAATTCAAATCGTTGGGAAACTGATCCGAGAGCTTCTGCATCTCAAGGACAGCCGCTTTCTTGTCTCCCAGTTCGGTGTAATAGCCGCTCTTCTTCAGCGAATACTGCACATTCCTCCCTTCCATCACTTCCAGACGGTCGACGGTGCGGATGGCTGCACGATAGTCTTTTTGGTCTTCATAGATGGACACCAGCATACGGAGCACATCGTCCCGGTCGTGGTTGGCCTCGTAAATGCGGTTGAGCACCTCGATGGCTTTGGGATAGTCCTGCTTGTTGAGATAGAGGTCGGCCAGTATTTCCTGATAGGTGGAGATGTGGGGGTCGAGCGCGGCCGCCTTTTCCACACAACGCTGCGCTTCGTCGTCCTGTTTCAGCGCATTGTAGTATTGCGCCAGGAAATACCATGCTTCCGATTTCGTGGAGTCGATGGCGACACAATGCCGCAAGAGGTCGAAAGCGGCATCATTGTTGCCCTTGACCCGTTCGCAGACGGCTTCGAGGAAAAAGGTGTCGTATTTCCTTGACGTGTCCTCACCGGGCTGTGCGCCTGCGGCTGTCCACGCCCATACCACGGCCAACAGGAATGTCGTATATCGTTGTTTCATGCGTAGTCCGCTGTTCTTTATTCTCTTTGCGCTCTTCCTTCACTTCACTCCCTTCACTTCACTCCCGTGTGGCCGTAGCCTCCTTCGCCCCGTTCGGTTTTGTCGAGTGTCTCGGCCAGTGTGAAGTCTACCTGTTCGTAGCGTGCCACTACCAACTGGGCGATGCGTTCCCCGTCGTTGACCGTGAAATCTTCCTGTGACAGATTGATGAGCACGACACCAATCTCGCCCCGGTAGTCTGCATCGATGGTTCCGGGAGCGTTGAGCACGGTCAGGCCATGCTTCAACGCCAGTCCGCTACGGGGGCGCACCTGTGCCTCGTAACCATCGGGCAGGGCGATGTGCAGCCCTGTGGGGATGAGCCGGCGCTCCATGGGACGGAGCACGATGGGCGTTTCAAGGTTGGCACGGAGATCCAGCCCCGCACTTTGCGGGGTGGCGTAGGTGGGGAGCGGCTGGTGTCCCCGATTGATGACGTTAATTTTCAGCATGGGTCGTTTCTTTCTATATAAACAACGTGCAAAATTACATTTTTCCCGTTAAACAGCCATCGTTTTTTGCGGAAAACTTTGTCGGGTTCATACTTTTTAGTAACTTTGCCGACATGGAATGGATGAAACTCATATCGAACAAACGGCTCGGGCAGGAACACCGGCACACCGAGCGGCACGACGACCGTACAGAATTCAAGCGCGACTACGATCGGCTGATCTTTTCTGCACCCTTCCGCCGGTTGCAGAACAAGACCCAGGTGTTCCCGTTGCCCGGCAGCATTTTCGTACACAACCGCCTGACCCACTCGTTGGAGGTGGCCAGCGTCGGAATGTCGTTGGGCAACGACGTGGCGCAACGGCTTGTCGCGGAACGGCATCCGGAGTTGAAAGGCACTTTGTTTGAACAGATTGGGCAAATCGTGTCGACGGCCTGTCTGGCGCACGATTTGGGGAATCCTCCCTTCGGCCACAGCGGCGAAAAGGCCATACAGACCTTCTTCACCGAGGGCGAGGGCTTGCAGTTGAAATCTCAAGTGAGTGCGGCATTCTGGGACGACATTACCCATTTCGAGGGGAATGCCAATGCTTTCCGCCTTTTGACCCATCAATTCAAAGGACGTCGTGCGGGCGGTTTCGTCATGACCTACAGCACCCTGGCCAGCATCGTGAAATATCCCTACGCTTCGTCGGTGGCCAGCAAGAAAGGAAAGTTCGGCTTCTTCCAGTCGGAGCAAGATTTCTACCGGCGTATCGCCGATGAAATGGGAATAAAACGGCTTTCTGCCCCAGGTGCTCCTCTGCATTATGCCCGCCATCCGCTGGTGTTTCTGGTAGAAGCGGCCGACGATATCTGTTACGAAATCATGGACATAGAGGATGCCCACAAACTGAAAATCATTTCGTATGAAGAAACCGAGCGGCGGCTTCTCGATTTCTTTGACGAGGACACACAGGCCAGAATCCGTCAGCGCATCAGTAATGAGGAACTACAGGACCCCAATGAGAAAATCGTGTATCTGCGAGCCTGTGTGATTGGTAAGTTGGAAAACGAATGTGTCAACGCTTTCGTTGAAAACGAGGAAAGTATTCTCAACGGCACTTTCACGGGTGGCCTGATAGACCATATCCATCCTTTGCAAAACGAAGCCTATCGGCGCTGTGCAGAACTGTCGGAACGCTGTATCTACCACAGCCGCCCCGTGTTGGACGTGGAACTGTCGGGTTATAAGATTATGGGCACCTTGCTCAAGCAGATGACAGATGCCGTAGTACACCCCGAACGCTACTATTCGCAACAGCTCATCAGAAGGGTCTCCAGCCAATACGACATTCAGTCAGAAAATCTGGAGACACGCATCATGGCCGTGATAGATTACATCTCCGGAATGACCGATGTCTATGCACTCGACGTTTACCAGAAAATCAGCGGAATATCGCTGCCCATCGTGTAACCTACTCCTGACCGGTCTTCTCCTTGTAGATGACCTGATTGGCCCCGCTGGTGATTTTCAGTGCATCGGGATGGGCCTTCACGAACGAGTCTATGTGGCGTTTCCGCTTCTCTTCCAGAATTTCGTCGACGGCAATGAGAATGCCCGTCTCTTCCACATCGCCAAACCCGTAGTTGATGGCAGTTCCGAAGAGCTTCATCGTGGGAGAAAGTCCCATATAAGCATTGACCAACGGAGGAATGTTGTAGCCTAACTTCCGGATTTCGCGGTTGAGAATCCGGTAGTCCTCCTTAAAGCTATTGCCCGAAAACAGTTCCTCAAATTCACGTTCGTCGCTCTCCAATTGCAGCGGTTTCATCGGGATAATGAGCCGTTCCTTATCGTCAAAATGCTTTTTGAGGAAATAGAGAATCATGTCGCGTCCCTTGCGGATGTACGACGGATACATGGTCATCTTCCCGAAATAGTAGCGCACGTCGGGACGGATGACCGTCAAGGCTCCCAGTCCGTCCCACAGGTTGTCGAGGGCGAAAAGGCTCTTGGCTCCCATCCGTGACGACTGGTAAGGCACTGCAACGAAAGAACGTCCGAGTTCTACGGTCTGTGGGGCAAACTCCTTGATGAACCTTTCGGAGAAATGGAACATATGGCTGGTGGCGAGTTTGGGTTGTCCCTGCTGGTCATACTCCCAATCTGTTCCCAACAGATAGCGGTAACCCCCGATAATCTCCTCAGCTTCAGGATTCCAGACGAGAAGTTGCTTGTAGCATCGCTCACACGTGTCGAACTCGTCAATGTCGGCCTCTTTCCCCGTTCCGCCGCCAGCCTCGCGGAAAGCAATCTCGCGCAACCGCCCGATTTCGAGCATGACGTGAGGCGCGTTGTGAGTGGTGACGATATAGATTTCGTTGTTGCTCTTGTTCGTCAGCCGCAACCGCTTGTCAGGTGTCAGCTCAGACTTGATGACTTCTTTGTCGATGGGATGGATGATAGGCTGTTCCATTGTTGGTTCTTTCTATTTGCTGTAAGTTTCCTTTTTTTATTTGTTATAGGTTGTAGACCTTGTCCTGCACGTATTGTGCCCATTCCTTCGGGGTTTTCGACTTGTCAAAGGTCTGCCAGGGAATGGGTTTCCCAATCCTGATTTCAAAACGCTTCCCCACGTTTTTGTACATTTCATCGACAAGAAAGAGCATGGCAAGATTGAACTTCAGGTGCTTGTCGCTGAAATTGGCAAGCCGATAGAAGAAATCGGAGTTCTGTCCGCTGAAATGGATGGGCACTACATCGCGCTGATACTCGACGCTTTTTACGATGAACGTTTTGCTCCAGGGAATATCGCGAATCTCGCCGTTGCGTCGGCGGGAGCAGATGCCGGCCGGATACATCAGCATGTGGTTGTCGCTCTCGAAGCCGGCCTTCACCATAGCAGGGAAGTTGCGCCCCTGTTTCCCGGTCTTGTTGATAGGGATGCAAAGCGGGGCCAGTCCTGGAAGATTCATCAGCAAATCATTGACAAGGTAACGGAAACGGCTATTGTAATGCCGGCCGATGATGGCACCGAGAGCCACGCCGTCCTCGCCTCCCAACGGATGGTTGGAAACGAAGGTGTAGAGTCGCCCGTCGTCGGGAGCGGGAAGATTTTCCTTCCCTACAATGTCGATGGTCATCTGCAGGTATTCGACACAGGCTTCAAGCCATTCGGTTCCGGTCTTGTGGCGACTCTCCCAAAGGAAGGCATTGACGCGGTCTTGGTGGACAATGCGTTTCAGCCACGAAACCAAAGGACGTGGAATCCATTTGGTTTTGGTGCCTAATTTGTTTCTGAGTATCTGGTCAATGTCGATCGTTTTTTCTGTTGTCTGATCCATTTCTCTCAAGAGATACATACTAATCAGTTGCAAAATTAAGAAAATAGTTTGAAAAACAAAACATTTTTCCACGAAAAACTTTCAACCTTTTGTTTTGTGCGCTCAATTTGTGTGCTCTGTCTGTCAAAGCGACCAAATGCGTTTCTGTTCGTGCCCGTGTATGCGACCAATCATCCGCACACTGCCAATCGAAGAGGAGTGTTGAAACCGCCCCACTAAAACTGGATATTTTTAATATGCAAAATCAACTAAAAATCAACGAATTATACGTATATACTGTTGCCGGATAAAAAATAATCGCAAAAAAAACAAGGAAAAGTGGGGCGTTGTGGGGGATTTTGCTTAATTTTGCATCCGAGAACTGGAATATATAAAGAAGTACGCATGCGTTTTTTAGGTAACATAGAAGCAAGAACCGATGCCAAGGGACGGGCTTTCCTGCCGGCAACCTTCAGAAAGGTGTTGCAGACGGGAGGCGAGGAGCGTCTCGTGCTGAGGAAAGATGTGTTTCAGTCCTGTCTGGTGCTCTTTCCCGAAACGGTTTGGAACCGGCAGATGGATTTCTTGCGCCAACGGCTGAACCGTTGGAATAAAGAACAGCAGCAGGTGTTCCGTCAGTTCGTGAGCGATGTCGAACTCGTCAGTCTGGACGGGAATGGCCGTTTCCTTATTCCCAAGCGATTCCAGCAAATGGCTCACATTGAACAGGAGATCCGTTTCATCGGCATGGATGATACCATCGAAATATGGAGTGTCAGCGAGGCCGAGCGGCAGAAGATGAGCGCGGAAAACTTCGGGGAAGCCCTTGAGAAACTGATGGTGGACAACGATAAATACTAATTCCGCATGACAAAGATGGCAGAAACCTATCACGTGCCAGTGCTCCTCCATGAGAGCATCGCCGGACTTGACGTCAAGCCCGACGGCATCTATGTGGACGTGACCTTTGGCGGTGGCGGACATTCGCGGGAAATTCTGCGTCACCTCGCTCCCAACGGTCATCTTTACGGCTTCGACCAGGATGCTGATGCAGAGCGGAATGTGGCCAACGACGACCGGTTTACCTTTGTCAGGAGCAATTTCCGGTATCTCTCCAACTGGATGCGCTACTACAACATAGACCATATCGACGGTTTGTTGGCAGATCTCGGTGTCTCCAGCCACCATTTCGATGACGAGACCCGCGGGTTCTCTTTCCGTTTCGATGCGCCTTTGGACATGCGGATGAACAAACGGGCTGGTGCAACGGCAGCCGATATCCTCAACAACTATGACGAGGGCCAGTTGGCTGACATCTTCTACCTCTACGGGGAGATGAAGCAGGCAAGGCGCATCGCTGCGGCCATCGTCAAATGTAGGGAAGTGCATCCTATCGTAACTACAAACGACCTGACCACCGCTATCCGACCGCTGATGTGCCCGGAACGTGAAAAGAAAGACATGGCCAGGCTCTATCAAGCGCTGCGCATGGAGGTGAACCACGAGATGGAAGCCCTTCGCGATATGCTTATGGGGGCAGGACAGATGCTGCGAAAGGGCGGAAGGTTGTGTGTCATCACCTACCACTCGCTGGAAGACCGGATGGTGAAAAACGTGATGAAGACCGGGAACGTGGAAGGGCGTGTGAGGCAGGACTTTTTCGGACGCAGTACCTGTCCGTTCCGTCTGGTCAACAGCAAGGTCATCACGCCTCAGGACGAGGAACTTCAGAACAATTCCAGAAGCCGGAGCGCAAAACTGAGAATAGCAGAGAAAACGGAATAAACAGAACAAGGAATGATGGAAGTGACAGATACCATACTCGGGGAAGAAGGGCAAAACCACGACAGTGCGTCCATCGGCAACGGGCAGGAAGCACGAGACGCTGAACAGCAACTGCAGGAAACGCTGAAGTGGGTGCAGGAGACGGCGCAGGACAGCGACACGCATCCCGGCCAGCAACTCACCATGAAAAGTGTGCTGGGTGGCGATTTCCTGACGGCCGACTTTATGCGATCACAAGTGGGAGTCATCCTGCTGGTGGTGGCCTTTACCCTCATTTATATCGGTTTCCGTTATCAGTGTCAACAGGATATGGTGGCTATCCGAAAATTGGAAATACAGCTCAAAGATGTCAAGAACAAAGCCTTGGCCGCTTCGAGCACGCTGACGGAGAAATGTCGTGAGAGTCATGTGCTTGAAATGCTGCGGCAGAACAATGACTCGCTGCTCCACATCGCCGACCAACCGCCCTACGTCATACCCGTCCCAGAAAACTAACGTGTCGATGAGCAAGATAAACAACAGTAATATAGCAGTGCGGTATTTCTGGATCGCCGCCGGGCTGGTGGTCATCTTCCTGATAATCTTCGGGAAGGCGTTCTATACCATGACGGCCAAGAAGCAATATTGGACGGAGGTGGCCAGCAGGCTCAAGAGCGACAGCATTACCGTCAAACCTAAACGGGGCAACATCCTCAGTTGTGACGGGCAGCTCATGGCGAGTTCCATTCCCGAATATAAAATCTACATGGACTTTGGCATCGACAATGAAAAGCAGGATTCGCTTTGGGACAATAAGATTGACTCCATCTGCGAGGGTCTTCACCGGATTTTTCCGCAGCGGTCGGCAACCGAATTCAAACGACATCTGGAGGAAGGACATCAAAAGAAGGCGAGACACTGGGCTATCTGGCCCAAGCGCATCGACTATAATACCTACACGGAGGTGAAGGCACTGCCTTTCTTCTCGCTGTCGAAAAACACCAGTGGATTCCATGAAGAGGAATTCAATGCAAGACGGAGACCGTTCGGATCGCTGGGAGAAAGAACCATCGGGGCGATGTACGGGGCAAAAGACAGTGCACGACTGGGACTGGAACTGGCATACGATTCCATCCTCCGGGGAACACCGGGACTGAACAAGCGGCGGAAGGTGCTCAATGCCCAGTTGAACATTCCCGTCACGTTGCCTATCGACGGTGGGGACATCGTCACCACGATTGACGTGAATATGCAGGATTTGGCGGAGAGGGCTCTCGTGGACGAACTGAAGAAAGACCGTTGTGATCTCGGCGTGGCGATACTGATGGAAGTGGCCACGGGCGACGTGAAGGCGATTGTCAATATGGAACGCTGTCCCGGCGATGTCTTCCGCGAAACCAAGAATTTTGCCGTGGCAGACCTGAGAGAACCAGGGTCGGTGTTCAAGACGGCCTCGGTGATGGTGGCTCTCGATGACGGGGTGGCTGACACCGCAAAACATATCGATACGGCAGGAGGCATCTGGCCCATGCATGGCGCACAGATGAAAGACCACAACTGGCGGAACGGCGGATACGGCTACATCTCCTTGGGACGGGCTATGGAAGTCAGTTCGAACATTGGTATCAGTCGCGTCATCGACGAGAACTATGGCCGACAGCCGGAGAAGTTCGTCGAGGGACTCTACCGCACGGGGCTGGCTGCCGACCTCAAACTGCCCATCAAGGGATATGCCCGACCACACATCCGTATGCCCAAGAAAAACAAACACGGCCAATGGGTGAACTGGAGCAAAACGGCACTGCCCTGGATGTCGATTGGCTATGAGACGCAGTTGCCACCCATCTCGACGCTGACTTTCTACAACGGCATTGCCAACGATGGGGTGATGATGCGGCCAAGATTCGTGAAATGCGTCATGAAGGACGGGAAAGTGGTCCGAGAATATCCGACAGTCAAAGTGATGGAGAAACGGATGGCGAAAACACAAACCATCCAGACGGTGCAGTCATTGCTGGAACGGGTAGTCAGCAAGGGTACGGGCAAAAAGGCCAGAACGGGAACGTTCAAGGTGGCAGGAAAGACCGGTACGGCACAAGTGGCGCAGGCCGGAGGGTACAAGACGGGCGGTATAGCCTATTGGCTCTCGTTCGCGGGGTATTTCCCTGCCGACAATCCGCTCTATTCCTGTATCGTCTGTATCAAGCGGTCGGGCTATGGAGGCTCGGGAGGAATGAGCGCCCTGGTGTTCCGCCAGATTGCGGAAGGCGTGATGGCGCGTAATATCAAGCTCGACATCAAGAATGCGCACGACGAACATTCGGTGACGGTTCCCGATGTAAAACGGGGAGACAAGGAGGCTACGGGCTATGTGCTCCGGCATCTGGACATCAAACCGGAGAAAGTGACACAACGGCGGGAAAACTGGCCTCGGGGTACGGTTCCCGATGTTGGGGGGATGGGTGCCAAGGATGCCGTTTACCTGTTGGAATCGAACGGCATGAAGGTGAGGATTTCCGGACGCGGGACGGTCAAGCGGCAAAGCCCGACACCTGGACAGAAACTGGTAAGGGGAACGGTCTGCACCTTGGTCTTGGAATAAAGTCAAACGATACGCTCATTATTATAAAAAGCGATATGAAACTAAGCGAACTAATGGAATCCGTCAATATCCTGCAGACGGCAGGAGCAATGGACGTGGAGATTGTGGGGGTGAACATCGACTCCCGGAAAATCGGGAAAGGTCATCTGTTTGTGGCCATCAGAGGGACACAGACGGACGGACACCGGTTCATCGGCAAAGCCATCCAGCAGGGGGCCGTCGCCATCCTGTGTGAAGAGATGCCGGAGGAAAGGATTCCCGGTGTGTGTTACATACAAGTGGCGGATACGGAGGATGTCGTGGGACAGGTAGCCACGAGGTTCTACGGCAATCCTTCGCGGAAACTGAAACTGGTGGGTGTGACGGGCACCAACGGAAAAACCACCATCGCGACGCTGCTCTATCATCTGCTGCGCAAGGAGGGACACCGTTGCGGACTGCTCTCTACGGTATGCAACTATATCGAGGACGAGCCCATAGCCGCTGACCATACGACCCCCGACCCGATTGAGCTTAACTGTCTGCTTCATCGCATGGTGATGGCGGGGTGCGAATATGCCTTTATGGAGTGTTCAAGTCATGCCATCGCCCAAAAGCGCATCGGCGGACTGACTTTTACCGGCGGAATCTTTACCAATCTGACCCGGGATCATCTGGACTACCACAAAACATTCGAGAACTACCGCAACGCGAAGAAAGCCTTCTTCGATGCCTTGCCCAAAGAGGCTTTCGCCATTACCAATGCCGACGACAAGAACGGAGGCTTCATGGTGCAAAACTGCAAAGCACACGTCAAGACCTACTCCGTGGGGCAGATGGCTGATTTCCGGGCGCGTGTCATAGAATGTCATTTCGAGGGAATGTATCTCGAAATCAACGGACGGGAGGTCGGCGTGCAATTCATCGGCAAGTTCAATGTCAGCAACCTGCTGGCGGTCTATGGTGCAGCCGTCATGCTTGGGGAAGAGCCGGAGAACGTGCTCGTTGCGCTGAGCACATTGAAAAGTGTGGCCGGACGGATGGAACCGATCCGTTCGAGGGACGGTGTCACCGCTATCGTGGATTATGCCCACACCCCCGATGCTTTGGAGAACGTGCTGAAGGCCATCCATGAGGTCATGGAGGGAAAGGACGGCCATATCCTGACGGTCTGCGGTGCCGGAGGAAACAGGGATAAGGGCAAGCGCCCGCTGATGGCCCAGGAGGCCGTCAAGCAAAGTGATAGGGTCATCATCACCAGCGACAATCCCAGATATGAGGAACCCGGCGACATCATCAACGATATGCTGGCCGGTCTCACACCGCAACAGATGAAAAAGGTGGTGACGATAGTCGACCGCAAGGAAGCCATCCGGACTGCCGCGATGATGGCTCAAAAGGGCGATGTCATCCTCATTGCAGGAAAAGGCCATGAGACCTACCAGGAGGTGAAGGGTGTGAAACATCATTTCGATGACCGTGAAGTAATCAGAGACATTTTTAACTTATAATACCGCCTATGCTATACTATCTGTTCAGATTTCTGGAGCAATTTGACATCCCGGGAGCGCATATCTGGTCGTACATCTCGTTCCGGGCACTGTTGGCTCTGATCTTGTCGTTGGTCATCTCCGCATGGTTTGGCGAGAAGTTTATACGTTGGATGAAGCGTCACCATATTTCCGAGACAGCCCGCGATACAAAAGTGGATCCTTTTGGTGTCGAAAAGAAAGGCGTTCCCACGATGGGCGGCATCATCATTATCGTGGCGATTCTTGTGCCTGTCCTGTTGTTGGGACGAATGCGCAACATCTATCTCATCCTGATGATTGTCACCACCGTTTGGCTGGGCTTCCTCGGCTTCCTTGACGATTATATCAAGATTTTCAGAAAGAACAAGGATGGGCTGAAGGGTAAATACAAAATCGTGGGGCAAATCAGCATCGGGTTCATCGTGGGTCTGACGCTCTGGTTGAGTCCGGATGCAGTGGTCAGGGAGAATATTTCCGTAGCTCAACAGAACCATGAGGTGGTGGTCAAGCACAAGGCAGAAAACGTCAAGTCGCTGCAAACCACCGTCCCGTTTTCCAAGAACCACAATCTGGACTATTCGGACGTGATGGGGTTCTGTGGTAAGTATAAGGTGGCTGCCGGTTGGATTCTTTTTGTCCTTATGACGATTCTAGTGGTGACTGCTGTCAGCAATGGTGCCAACCTCAATGATGGAATGGACGGAATGTGCGCAGGAAACTCGGCAGTAATCGGGGTGGCCTTGGGCATCTTTGCTTATGTCAGCAGCCACATTGTCTATGCCGCCTATTTTGATATCATGTACATTCCAGGTTCACAGGAACTCGTGGTGTTCCTCTGTGCGTTTGTGGGTGCCATGGTGGGCTTCCTCTGGTACAATGCCTATCCGGCTCAGGTCTTCATGGGTGACACGGGGTCGCTGACCATCGGCGGCATCATTGGTGTCTGTGCAGTCATCATCCACAAGGAGCTTTTGTTGCCCGTACTCTGCGGCATCTTCTTCATTGAGAGTCTCAGTGTCATCATCCAGACCCAGTGGTTCAAATGGCAGAAGCGCAAAGGCAAGCGGGTTCGTGTTTTCCGTGCGACCCCCATCCATGATACCTTCCGTCGACTGGACTCCCAACTTGACGCTACCAGCACCTATCTGCTCCGCCGTTGGCCACACCATCCGTTCCATGAGTCGAAGATTACCGTCCGTTTCTGGATTGTAACCATTATATTAGCAGCAATAACGATTATAACATTGAAGATAAGATGAAGCGCATCGTAGTATTAGGCGCAGGCGAGAGCGGTGCAGGTGCCGCTGTGCTGGCCAAGAAGAAGGGGTTTGACGTGTTCGTCAGCGATATGTCGGGGATTAAGGACAAGTACAAGGCGTTGTTGGACAGCCACCATATCGCGTGGGAAGAGGGTCGTCACACGGAAGAGAGAATCCTCCGTGCCGACGAGATTGTGAAAAGCCCGGGTATTCCCGACACAGCACCCATGGTGGTGAAGGTGAAGGAGAAGGGTATTCACATCATCAGCGAGATAGAGCTTGCCGGGCGATACACCGACTCCAAGATGATCTGTATCACGGGGTCGAACGGAAAAACCACCACGACGAGCTTGATTTACCATATATTCAAGGCGGCAGGGTACGACGTGGGACTGGCTGGAAATATCGGCCATTCACTGGCTTTGCAGGTGGCGGAAGATCCGCATGCCTATTACATCATTGAGTTGAGCTCGTTCCAACTGGACAATATGTATGATTTCCGTGCCAATATTGCCATACTGCTGAATATCACGCCCGACCATCTTGACCGTTACAATTTCTGTATGCA
This sequence comes from Oscillibacter sp. MSJ-31, assembly GCA_963651005.1. GTDB lineage: Bacteria > Bacteroidota > Bacteroidia > Bacteroidales > Bacteroidaceae > Prevotella. The sequence continues at coordinate 20,409 of CAVJNH010000003.1, read as the reverse complement.
GAACTATGTGGATGCCAAGATGCGCATCATCCAGAACCAGACCCCACAGGATGCGTTCATTTTCTGGAACGACGACCCCATCATCCGTCAGGAACTGAGCAAATACGACATCAAAGCGTTGACGTATCCTTTCTCTGAACTGAAAGAGAAGGGGAGCATCGGCTATATTGAGCAAGGGCAGTACAAAATCGAGAAGCCCGAACCGTTCAATATGGAACAGGAGTCGCTGAGCCTGACTGGGAAACACAACGTCTACAATTCGCTGGCAGCAGGTATTGCCTCCAATATCGCCGGAATCAAAAAAGAGATTATCCGTAAGTCGTTGAGCGATTTTCCGGGGGTGGAACACCGCCTGGAGAAAGTGTGTTCCGTGCGTGGGGTCCTATATGTCAACGATTCGAAGGCCACCAATGTCGATGCGTGCTGGTATGCGCTGGAATCGATGAAAACCAAGACCATCCTCATCCTTGGAGGCAAGGACAAAGGCAACGACTACAATCCCATTATTCCGTTGGTCAAGGAAAAATGTGCCGGTCTGGTCTATCTTGGAGCCGACAATAAAAAGCTGCACGACACTTTCGATTCTGTGGGGATTCCGGTGCGCGACACCCACTCCATGAAGGAGTGTGTAGCGGCCTGCTATGAAATGGCCGAACCGGGAATGACCGTACTGCTAAGTCCATGCTGTGCTTCGTTCGACTTGTTCAAGAACATGGAAGATCGTGGAGACCAGTTCAAGACACTGGTCAGAAACCTGTAATATCTCAGAGACAACAAGGTATGAACTTCAAAATCAGCAATATCTTCAAGGGCGACAAGGTCATCTGGATGGTGTTCTTCCTTCTCTGTATGGTGAGCGTGGTCGAAGTCTTTTCGGCCTTGAGCCAACAGACCTACCGGAATCAGAACTACATCGGCCCTATCGTGTTCCATGCGGTAACCATTGCCATGGGCTTTGGTGCGGCACTCATCATTCCCCTGATACCCTGTCGCTATTTCAAACTGTTGATTGTGCCGCTGTTGCTGTTGAGTACCTTGTTGCTGATAGTGGTGTTGGTTGACGGTGAAACCATCAATGGAGCCAATCGTAGTCTCAATGTCTTCGGGCAGTCCTTCCAGCCTTCTGAATTGGCCAAGGGTACCGTTATCTTGGCTACGGCACAGGTGTTGGCTGTGATGCAACGGGAAGACAGGGCGGATCTTAAAGCCTTCAAGTATATCATGGTCTACACGGTAGGAATCTGTGTGTTGATTGGCCTTGAGAACCTCTCCACCGCGATGTTGCTGTTTGCCGTGGTCTTTCTGATGATGATTATCGGTCGGGTACCGGTCCGACAGTTGCTCAAGCTCTTCGCCCTGTGTGCCGGTATGGGAATTGCCGTTCTTACATTCATTATGGTTGTTGGCCATCAGGAAACACCGGCCGTTACCAGTGAGACGCAGACGGAGCAGGTGGAGAAACAGAAAGAAAAGAAGGGGTTTGCCGACAAAATCCTCCATCGGGCTGACACATGGAAAGGGCGTATCTTGAGCTTCAACAAACCCGATGTGGCTCCCAAAGACTTTGATATTCACGGAAAAGATGCACAGGTGGCCCATGCCAATATCGCGATTGCAACCAGTAACATCATCGGTATCGGCCCTGGCAAGTCGGTGGAGCGTGACTATCTGCCGCAAGCCTATTCCGACTTCATCTTTGCCATCATCATTGAAGAGTTGGGAATCTTGGGTGCCGGAGGTGTCATTTTCCTTTATATTGTACTGCTGTATCGCGGTGTCCGTATCGCCAACCGATGTGAGAACTATTTTCCTGCCTTCCTCGTCATGGGGCTGACCTTGCTGCTCGTGGTCCAGGCCATCGCCAACATGGCGGTAGCTGTCGGTCTGGGACCGGTAACCGGCCAACCTCTTCCGTTGATTTCCAAGGGAGGTTCGTCCACCGTCTTGAATTGCATCTACATTGGTGTGATATTGAGTGTCAGCCGAACGGCAAAAGTCAAGAAAGTCAAGCATAGCACGAAAAAAGGCAATCAGGATTCGGCAATGACGAAATAATATCGTAATTTTGCAAAATACTATATAAAATAAGGTATGGAACAGGTTTTAAGGGTGATTATCAGTGGCGGTGGCACGGGAGGGCACATCTTCCCGGCGGTGTCTATTGCCAATGCCGTGAAGGCGATATGCCCGGACGCGGAAATTCTGTTTGTCGGAGCATTAGGGCGGATGGAAATGCAGCGTGTGCCGGCTGCCGGCTACGACATCAAGGGTCTGCCCATCTGCGGTTTCGACCGCAAACACTTGTGGAGAAATGTGAAAGTGCTCTATAAGATATGGAAGAGCCAACGTATGGCCAAACGTATCATTCGCGACTTCAAACCGCAGGTGGCGGTAGGGGTGGGCGGCTATGCCAGTGGTCCTACGCTCAATACGGCAGCAGCGATGGGCATCCCCTGTCTGATTCAGGAACAGAACTCTTACGCTGGGGTCACCAACAAACTGTTGGCCAAGAAAGCCGATAAAATCTGTGTGGCTTATGACCACATGGAACGTTTCTTCCCTGCGGAAAAAATTGTGAAGACGGGCAATCCAGTACGCCAGTCGCTCCTCAGTACCACCATCTCACGTGAAGAGGCCGTGCGTTCGTTTGGCTTGAATGCCAAACGAAAAACCATTTTGATTGTGGGTGGCAGCCTGGGTGCACGCACAATCAACGACAGTGTCATGCAGCATCTCGACCTCGTACAGCAGAGCGGTGTACAGTTCATCTGGCAGACCGGTAAATACTACCATACGGCCATCATGGAGGCATTGGCGCGCGAGGGAAAGCCCGAAAACCTTGTGGCTACTGATTTTATCAGTGACATGGGCGTGGCCTATAAGGCAGCCGACCTGGTGGTCAGCCGCGCAGGAGCCGGCAGCATTTCTGAATTCTGTCTTGTCGGGAAACCTGTCATTCTCGTTCCAAGCCCCAATGTGGCAGAAGACCACCAAACCAAGAACGCCATGGCCCTCGTCAATGTCCATGCGGCACTCTATGTCAAGGATGCTGAGGCCGTCGACAAGCTGCTGTCTCTGGCCGTCGAAACGGTGAAGGATGCAGACAAACTGGCCTCTCTCAAAGAAAATATATTGAGACTCGCTCTGCCCGATTCGGCAGAAATCATAGCAAGAGAAGTGATTAGATTGGCAAATCATGGAAAGTAAAAATATCAAGGCCGTATATTTTATCGGAGCAGGTGGTATCGGCATGAGTGCCATTGCCCGGTATTTCATTCATCGTGGGCTGGTTGTTGCCGGTTACGACAAGACACCCAGTGCGCTGACACGGCAGTTGGAGAACGAAGGCATGCTCATCCATTATGAAGAGCAGGTGGACGAAATCCCTTATGCCTGTAAGCAACCGCAGTCTTGTCTGGTGGTTTATACTCCGGCCATTCCTGCGGAACACAAGGAGTTGCAGTATTTCCTTCAAAACGGTTTCTGTGTGGAAAAGCGTGCGCAGGTGCTCGGCACGCTCACTCGCCAGCACAAGGGACTTTGTGTGGCAGGCACTCATGGAAAGACCACCACATCGACCATGTGCGCCCATATTCTGCACCAAAGCCATTTGGACTGCAACGCCTTTTTGGGCGGCATCTCCAAGAACTACGGCACCAACTACATTCTGTCGGCCTCCGACTATGTGGTGATAGAAGCTGATGAGTTTGACCGATCCTTCCATTGGTTGAGTCCATGGATGACCGTCATCACCTCCACAGACCCGGACCATCTGGACATCTACGGAACAAAGGAAGCCTATCTGGAAAGTTTCCGTCATTACACCGAGTTGATACAACCCGGAGGAAATCTGATTATCCATCGTGGGTTGGAGATGCAGGAAAACATCCAGCAGAGAGTCCACCGGTATGACTATGCCCTTCATGAAGGCGATTTCCATGCAGAGAATATCCGTATTGCCGACGGCGAAATCACCTTCGATTTCATCTCACCCATCGAGTGTCTGAAGGACGTGCGGCTCGGACAGCCCGTACCCATCAATATCGAGAATGGTGTGGCTGCGATGGCCATGGCTCAGTTGGCCGGATGTACAGCCGAAGAACTGCGCTATGGAATGCAGACCTACAATGGTGTGGAACGCCGTTTCGACTTCAAGTTGAAGAACGACAAGATCGTTTTCCTCAGCGACTATGCCCACCATCCCAAAGAGATTTACCAGAGTGCAAAGAGTATCCGCGAACTGTACCGCGACCGGAAGATTACGGCCATCTTCCAGCCGCATCTCTACACCCGTACAAGAGACTTCTATCGGGATTTCGCCGATGCACTGAGTTTGTTGGACGAGGTAATCCTCACCGAGATTTATCCCGCCCGCGAACTGCCCATTGAGGGTGTCACATCGAAACTCATCTATGACCATCTGCGTCCTGGCGTAGAAAAGCGCATGATAGCCAAAGCCGATGTGCTCCAGTATGTTGAAGACCATTCGTTTGACGTACTCATCGTGCTCGGTGCCGGCGACCTCGACAACTTGGTGCCGCAAATCACCAGAATCCTAAAGGAAAAGCTATGAATGTCAACTGGAAGAAATCCACCATCGTCGTGATAGATGCTGCACTGGCTGTCTATCTGCTTCTGGCCGTCACGGTTTTCAATAAACCTGAGGGGCAGGATGCAGTGTGCACTCGTGTGGATATCCGCATCGCCGACGGTCTGGTGAATGGCTTCCTTGGTGATGCAGAGATTGAATCACAGTTGAAAAACAACAAGCTGTACCCTTTGGGGCAACCCTTGTCGCAGGTGAATGTGCGCAACATCGAAGAGTCCCTGCTGCGCAGTCCTTTCGTAAAGGAAGCGCAATGCTACAAGACGCAGGGCGGTAAGGTCATCATTCTGCTTACCCAACGGTTGCCCGTAATCCATGTCAAGGCCGTGAACGGCGACGATTACTATCTTGACGAGGAAGGCAATGCGATGTCCAGTACACGCTACACCAGCGACCTCGTCGTTGCCACAGGCTACATCAACCGTCATTATGCAAAAAAGATACTGGCTCCTGTCGGCAAAGATTTGGCACGGAACCGTTTCTGGAACAGCCAGATAGAGCAGGTCAACGTGTTGCATGACGGCAGCATGGAGCTGGTGCCGCGGGTAGGTGACCACATCGTTTATCTGGGGTCTCCCATCGACATCCCACAGAAGCTCACGCGCTTAGAGAAGTTCTACCGCTACGGATTGAATGTGGCCGGATGGAACAAATACTCCTACATCAATCTGGAGTATAACAACCAGATTATCTGCAAGAAAAGAGAAACAAGAAAACCATAAATACAGATACAGAGATGCCAAAAGATTTTATTGTCGCTATCGAACTCGGCTCATCCAAGATGACTGGTGTCGCAGGAAAGAAGAACCTGGACGGCAGCATACAGTTGCTGGCCGTGGTGAAGGAAGATTCGTCGTCCTTCATCAGAAAGGGTTATGTTAACAATATAGACAAGACGGCGCAGTGCCTTGTCAACATTGTCAGCAAACTGGAGAAACAGCTGAAGACCAGTGTCAAATGTGTTTATGTCGGTGTGGGCGGTCAGTCCATCCGATCCGTACATAATGTCATTACCAAAGACCTGCCAGCTGATACCGTAGTGACAGAGTCCATGATCAATGATCTTCTGGATGCCAACCGTAATATGGAATATCCTGATTTGGAGACCATTGATGTGGCCGTTCAGGAATATAGGGTCGATACGCAGAACCAACTGGATCCCGTGGGAATCCCCTGTAGCCATATTGAAGGGAACTTCTTGAACATTCTCCAGCGCAAGACCCTCAACAACAACCTGAATCTGTGTTTCACGACGGCCAAGATTACGGTGGCCGACCTGTTCCTTGCACCATTGGCACTGGCAGACAGCGTGCTTACCGAGACGGAGAAACGCTCGGGGTGCGCCCTGGTTGACCTGGGCGCCGACACTACCACCGTCAGCGTGTATTGGAAAAATGTGCTCCGTCATCTGGCAGTCATTCCGTTGGGCGGCAACAACATCACCAAGGACATTGCCTCATTGCAGATGGAGGAAAGCGATGCCGAGAAGATGAAGTTGGAATACGCTTCGGCCTTTACGGAAATCAGCGAGATTGACAGCGAGAAAAAATATCCCATTGACGCTGACCGTCAGGTGGACAGCAGCAAGTTCATTGAGATTGTCGAGGGGCGCGTGGAGGAAATTGTCGCCAATGTATGGTGTCAGATTCCTGAAGAATATTGCGATAAACTGTTGGGCGGCATCATTCTCACGGGTGGTGGTTCCAATATGAAGCATATTGAGAAGGCATTTGCCAACTACACTCATATAGAGAAGGTCCGTGTGGCCAAGTTCGTCAATCTGACCATTATCGGCAACCAACCCGAAATAACGGCCAAGGATGCGCGCATGAATACCGTGCTCGGCATATTGGCTAAAGGAGACATGAATTGTGCCGGGAGAGATCTTGCCGAGAACGACCTGTTTGACAACGCAGCAGGAAGGGAAACGCCTCCCGACACAGGCATTCCCCGTCCGGTGCGTACAGGCGTTGCAATACCACCGGGAGTCGTACAGACCACAGAAGAGAAGCAGTTGGCCAGTGACTTGGCGCGCAAGAAGAAAGAGGAAGCCGACGCGGCCAAGCGGCTGGAGGAAGAAGAGAAAGCCCGAAAAGAAGCGGAAGAGCGCAGAAAGAACAGTCTCGCCAACAAGATGGTAAGCTGGTTGAAGAAGGTCGGTAAGGAGTTTACACAGGAAGAGGAATAAGTCTAAACAAAAAACGGAAGATTATATGATGAGCGAAACAAACAATATATTGGATTTCGGTGACCTCGACAAGGAAAACAGTATCATCAAGGTTATCGGTGTTGGTGGCGGTGGCGGCAATGCCGTCAACCACATGTATCGGAAAGGCATCCACGATGTGAGCTTTGTGCTTTGTAATACGGATAATCAGGCACTCAACGACTCTCCTGTTCCGGTTCATTTGCAGTTGGGCAAGGAGGGACTTGGTGCAGGCAACAAACCAGAGAAAGCCCGGAAAGCGGCAGAAGAGAGTGCCGAGGACATCAAACGGATGCTTGACGACGGCACGCGTATGGCCTTCATCACGGCAGGAATGGGCGGTGGTACAGGAACAGGAGCTGCCCCGGTCATTGCGCGCATCTCGAAAGAGATGGGCATCCTGACGGTGGGTATTGTCACCATTCCCTTCCGTTGGGAGGGAGTCCAGAAAATCAATCAGGCACTCGATGGCGTGGAAGAGATGGCTAAGCATGTGGATGCTTTGTTGGTCATCAACAACGACCGCCTGCGCGAGATTTATCCCGACCTTTCCGTGCAGAGCGCGTTCGGCAAGGCCGACGACACCCTCTCCGTTGCTGCCAAATCCATCTCGGAAATCATAACGGAACATGGTCTCATCAATCTGGATTTCAATGATGTGAAGACCGTGCTGAAAGACGGCGGCGTGGCCATCATGTCCACCGGTTACGGCGAAGGCGAAGGCCGCGTGAAGAAAGCCATAGAGGCTGCCATCAATTCACCGTTGCTCAACGAGAAAGACGTGTTCAACTCCAAGAAAATCCTGCTCAACATCACTTTTGCCGGTGGGAAGAACGGCGAGGACGGCCTGATGATGGAAGAAATGGGCGATGTCAATGAGTTCATGGCAAAGTTTGGCGACTTTGAAATCAAATGGGGACTGGCCATCAATCCGGAACTGGACAAGAAAGTGAAGGTCACGATTCTTGCAACTGGTTTTGGCGTGGAGCACGTGGAAGGCATGGACAACCACATCAAGCGCCACCTCACTCAGGAAGACTCCCGGGCCATCGAAGAGGCGGCAAAGAAAGAGGAGCGCATAGCCCGTTTCTACCGCGACACGCAGATCAAGAACCGTTATCGTCGCCGGCCGCATATTTATCAGTTCAGTTCTGAAGACCTGGACAATGAAAACGTCATCTCTGCCGTGGAACAGAGCCCGACCTACAAGCGCACCCGGGAAACCTTGGAGAACATCCGCAACCAAGCCAACGGTCGGGTAGAATCGTCTGACGAACCGTCTAAGGAAGACCTTCAGGGAACCATCGTGTTCGCATAGGGAGCGCGAGTCGGTGTGGCCGGTATGGCTTCTCCTTGGGAAATCCGTCAGTCGAACACCTGCTGCAGGACTTCCAGACTTTTCAGCTCGGGAAAGCCGGGGATGTGGATTTTGTAGTAGGTGAGGAGTACTGCCGTGATGCGGTTCCGCTCCCCATGGGACATACGGAACAGCCGCATCGTGGCGTAGTTCATGCGCATGAGTTGCTGTAGCAAGGCCGCATCGCTGCCGGCAATGAAGTCATGGTGTGTCGGTACTGTTGCGGAGAAACAACTGCTTCTCAAATCAAACACATCCCCCTCACGGTAATTCTCCAGATTGGGATAGAAACCCAGGAAGCGTGAGATGCGCATCAGAAAGGTCAAGTGAAAATTGGCGTAGCCTCCGTCGGCCGCATCAAGCCACTGCAACGAGTCGCAGATGTAGTCGAACAGTGCGGTGTTGCGTTGCTCTGAGCGGAGGCTGTAACAAAGGAATTCTGCGACAAAGAGCGTGATGGCCACCTTGTCGGCATGGAGCGGGATGGAAGAGGCCGGAGCCAACAGCCGCACTTCCTTCAGGTTTTGCAACTGCCGGTTCGGTCGGATGTCGCAGGCCAGTTCCAGTAAGGTCATCGGCTGGAAATACAGCTTCTTCATCTTTCCCTTGTTGGAACTGCTTACCACTACGGCAAACGACACCCTTCCCTCCTCTTTGGTGAACGTGTCCACGATGATTTTGTGGTCGCCATACTTGACAGTGCGCAACACAATCGCTTCGGTTTTTGCAATCATGAGGGCGAAATTACTAAAAAGACAGGAATAAAACGCATTTTTATCGGAGAAAATTTTGTAGAATAAAAATTTAACTGTAATTTTGCACCCGCTAAAAGGCGCATGGTCCCTTCGTCTATCGGTTAGGACGAGAGATTTTCATTCTCTAAAGAGGAGTTCGACTCTCCTAGGGACTACCAGTTTAAGTCCGCCATCTGCGCAGTGATGCACAGCCGGAGTACCGGAAAAGGGTGGCGGAGGTCTCCGGAGCAATCCGGGTCAAGACCGCCCAGGGCAGTCGTTGTGACGCAAGACCCACAAGCTTTAAATCAACAGTAACAATTCAAAACAATTCAACAACAATGGCAAATCACAAGTCATCTCTCAAGAGAATTCGTCAGGACAAGGCCAAGACCCTGCACAACCGTTATTATGCAAAGACCATGCGCAATGCAGTGCGTAAACTGCGTGCCATGACCGACAAGGATGAGGCTTCCAAGTTGTATCCCAGTGTGCAGAAAATGCTGGATAAACTGGTAAAGCGCCACATCATCCACAAGAACAAGGCCGCTAACTTGAAGTCAAGCCTTGCCTTGCACGTCAACAAACTCGGATAGAAACATTTTTGATAATAATGCCGGAAGGTCGCATACTGTAAAAAGGATGCGGCTTTCTTCATTTTTATGTCCAAAACATTCGGTTAAATCGCAGTTTTTTCGTATCTTTGCAACCTGTTAAGCAAAAACAAATGGCAGAAAACATCAAGACAGAGAACAATTACTCCGCGAGCAACATCCAAGTGCTCGAAGGACTTGAGGCCGTGCGCAAGCGCCCAGCGATGTACATCGGCGATATCAGTGAGAAAGGCTTGCACCATCTGGTGAACGAGACCGTGGACAACTCCATTGACGAAGCGATGGCCGGTTATTGCACCCACATCGAAGTGACCATCAACGAAGACGGGTCGATAACGGTGCAGGACAATGGCCGTGGTATTCCTGTAGATGAACATGAGAAGATGCACAAGTCGGCACTCGAAGTGGTGATGACCGTACTTCACGCGGGCGGAAAGTTCGACAAGGGCAGCTACAAGGTCAGCGGTGGTCTGCATGGTGTGGGCGTGAGTTGCGTCAATGCGCTCTCCACGCACATGATGTCGCAGGTGTTCCGCAACGGCCACATCTACCAGCAGGAATATGAGAAGGGCAAACCTCTCTATGACGTGAAGATTGTCGGCGACACCGACCTGACCGGTACGCGCCAGCAGTTCTGGCCCGATCCCACTATCTTCACCACCACCGTATATAAGTATGACATCATCGCCAAGCGTATGCGTGAGCTGGCCTACCTCAATGCCGGCATTACCATCACACTGCGCGACCTGCGTCCTGACGAAGAGGGCAAGACCAAGGAGGAGGTGTTTCACGCCAAAGACGGTCTGAAGGAATTCGTGCGCTACGTGGACCGTCACCGCACCCATCTCTTCGACGACGTGATTTACCTGAAGACCGAGAAGCAGGGCGTGCCCATCGAGGTGGCCGTGATGTACAACACCGACTATTCGGAGAACATCCATTCCTATGTCAACAACATCAACACCATCGAGGGCGGTACCCATCTGACGGGTTTCCGTATGGCGTTGACCCGTACCTTGAAGGCTTATGCCGATGCTGACGCGCAGATTTCGAAGCAGATAGAGAAGGCGAAGATTGAGATTGCGGGCGAGGACTTCCGCGAGGGTCTTACCGCCGTCATTTCCATCAAGGTGGCCGAGCCGCAGTTTGAGGGACAGACCAAGACCAAGCTCGGCAACTCCGAGGTGACCGGTGCCGTGCAGCAGGCTGTGGGCGAAGCCTTGAGCAACTATCTGGAGGAACACCCGAAAGAGGCACGGCTCATCTGCGACAAGGTGGTGCTGGCCGCCACGGCGCGCATCGCGGCGCGTAAAGCCCGTGAGAGTGTGCAACGCAAGAATCCCATGACGGGAGGCGGTCTTCCCGGCAAGCTCGCCGACTGCTCCAATAAAGACCCGAAGGCGTGCGAGATATTTCTGGTCGAGGGAGACTCTGCCGGCGGTTCCGCCAAGCAGGGTCGCGACCGCCATTTCCAGGCCATCCTGCCGTTGCGTGGTAAGATTCTCAATGTGGAGAAAGTGCAGTGGCACAGGGTGTTTGAGGCCGAGTCCGTGATGAACATCATCCAGAGCATCGGTGTCCGCTTCGGTGTGGACGGCGAAGGGGATCGCGAGGCCAACATCGACAAACTGCGCTACGACAAGATTATCATCATGACCGATGCCGATGTCGACGGTTCCCACATCGACACCCTTATCATGACGCTGTTCTACCGCTTCATGCCGCAGGTCATTCAGGGCGGCCACCTCTATATTGCCACGCCGCCCCTGTACAAGTGCACCTACAAGAAGATTTCGGAATACTGCTACACCGAGCAGCAGCGGCAGGCCTTCATCGACAAGTATGTGGACGGGCGCGATGAAGACAAGAGCCTGCATACGCAACGCTACAAAGGTCTTGGTGAGATGAACGCCGAGCAACTCTGGGACACCACCATGAATCCCGCCAACCGTCTGCTGAAACAGGTGACCATCGAAAATGCTGCCGAAGCCGACGAGATCTTCTCCATGCTGATGGGCGACGACGTGGAGCCGCGCCGCGAGTTCATTGAGAAGAATGCCACCTACGCCAACATTGATGCGTAAACGTCATGCGGTCATGATATGAGGAAAAGCCTGTTGCTCCTGTTGCTCCTGACGACTGTCGGCGTTGCAGCCCAGCAGCTCCCGATGCGCCTCACCTACGACCGCCCGGCGCGGTATTTCGAGGAGTCGCTGCCCATCGGCAACGGCAAGTTGGGCGCATTGGTGTACGGCGGCACGGACGACTGCCTCCTCTATCTGAACGACATCACGCTGTGGACCGGCCAGCCGGTAGACCACAACGAGGGAGCTGGAGCGGCACGGTGGATTCCGGAGATACGCAAGGCGCTCTTTGCCGAGGACTATCGTCGGGCGGATAGCCTGCAGCTTCACGTGGAAGGTCACAACTCCGAGCATTATCAGCCCCTGACTACCGTCCATCTCTACGATTGGAACGAGGGACGGACGAAGAACTATCGGCGTTGCCTTGACTTGGACCAGGCCGTCGCCTCCGACCGCTTCGAGCGTGACGGTGTCATCTTCACCCGCGAGTACATCGCTTCCCATCTCGACCGCACGATAGCTATCCGCTTGACAGCCAGCAAGGCCGGTGCAATCAACTTCCGTCTTGTTCTCAGCTCACAGCTGCCCCACCAAGTGAAGGCCAGCAACGGCAACCAGCTCACCATGACGGGTCACGCCACGGGCGATGCCACGTCAAGCATCCATTTCTGCACCGTGGTGCGTCTGGGCGAGACCGACGGCACGGTCACGGCCGACCGTGAGGGACTGACTCTGCGCCACGCCACGACGGCCACCGTCTATCTGGTCAACGCCACCAGCTACAACGGACCGCGCAACCATCCCGTCACAGCCGGTGCTCCCTATCTGGAGCAGGCCGCCGACGATGCCTGGCACACGGTCAACACGACTTATTCCGAAGTGCGCCGCCGCCATGTCAGCGATTACCGGGAATACTACGACCGCGTCAAGCTCCATCTGGGCGGTGAAGAGCCACAGGTAACCACCGACAGCCTGCTGCGCGCACAGGTGTTCACTCCGTCCTCTGCTGACGGTACGGAAAACGCGGTACGGCCGACTCCGCGAGGCAATGCCTATCTCGAAACCCTCTATTTCCAATACGGACGCTATCTGCTCATCAGCAGCTCGCGCACTGCCGGTGTGCCTGCCAACTTGCAGGGACTGTGGACTCCACACCTCTGGTCGCCCTGGCGCGGCAACTACACGATGAACATCAATCTGGAGGAGAACTACTGGCCTGCCTTCACCACCAATCTGGCGGAGATGGCGCAGCCGCTGGATGCTTTCGTCGAGGCACTGTCCCAAAACGGCCAACATACGGCCCGCAATTTCTATGGCATCGGGCATGGTTGGTGCGCCAGCCACAACAGTGACCTGTGGGCGATGACCAATCCCGTGGGCGAAAACCGCGAGAGCCCGATGTGGAGTTGCTGGAACATGGGTGGTGCGTGGCTCGTCAATACGTTGTGGGAACGCTATCTTTTCACCCGCGACAGCCAGTATCTGCGCACCGTGGCTCTGCCCTTGATGCAAGGGGCCGACGATTTCTGCGATGCCTGGCTGATAGAGAACCCGAAGCAGCCCGGACAGCTCATCACCGCCCCGTCGACCTCGCCGGAGAACGAGTATGTCACGGATGAAGGGTATGTGGGAACAACCTGTTACGGCGGCACTGCCGACCTGGCCATCATCCGCGAACTGAAGACCAATCTGTTGGAGGCACACCGCATCTGTGGCGAAAAACCTGCCGTGCTGGCGCGGATGCAGCGCCGTCTCGGCCAGTTGCGTCCTTACACCATAGGCCGTGCAGGCGACCTCAACGAGTGGTACTACGACTGGAAGGACAAAGACCCGCGTCACCGCCACCAGTCGCACCTCATCGGCCTTTATCCCGGCCAGCACCTGCGCGACGCGGCCTTGCTGGAAGCCTGCCGCCAGACACTGAACCAGAAGGGCGACGAGAGCACGGGGTGGAGCACCGGGTGGCGCATCAACCTGTGGGCGCGCCTCCACGACGGTGAACGGGCTTACCGCATCTATCGCCAACTGCTCACTCCGGTGCGTCCGGAAAACGACCGCACTTCGTCGCTGCCCCACCGCGGCGGCACCTATCCAAACCTGTTCGATGCCCATCCACCGTTCCAGATTGACGGCAACTTCGGCGGCACGGCTGGCGTGGCAGAGATGCTGTTGCAGAGCCGCTACGAGGGCGGAAAGGCCACCATAGAACTGTTGCCTGCACTGCCTGCCGCATGGAACAAGGGGTCGGTGAGCGGACTCTGTGCCCGTGGCGGCTATGAAGTGGCGATGGAGTGGCGCGACGGACGGCCTGTCAAGGCGAGCGTCAAGGCGAAAGCCGACGGCAAGGTGACGTTGGTTTGCGGCGACTGGAAGAGCGAGATGCGGCTGAAGGCCGGACAGACGAAGACCGTAACGTTCCAGTAAGGTATTGGTGTCCCCTGACAAATACTATTCCTTTTCTTTCTCCAGCAACTGCGCGGCCACTGCGCACAGTTCCTCGTACCACGCGCTGCCGAAGCGCCGCGTCAGCGGTTCCTTGAGGAAACGGAATACGGGTAATTGCAGTTCGCGCCCCTTCCGGACAGCCTCCTTGCAGACGCTCCAGCGGTTGTAGTTCAGTCCGACAAGACCGCCCGAGAACCGCTTCTCGCGGATGGGGTAGAGTGCACAGCTGACGGGCTTGCAGAAAGGAGTCAGACCATTACGGAAAGCACGCTCCAGAGCGCAGAGGCAGCACCCCTTTTCGTAACACGTGAAGACGCAGTCCTTCCCGCCCACGATGCTCGTCACGAGGTCGCCGTCCGCATCGCAGTAGGCCACGCCCTGTCGGTCTATCACGGCCTGTGCCGAAGCCGAGAGGTCGCTCCACACGGTGTCGAGGCTGTCCTCGATGGCCATCACCTCGTCCTCCGTGACCGGTGCACCGGCATCGCCCTCCACGCAGCAGATGCCCTTGCAGGCATCGAGGTCGCAACAGAAACATTCCGTCAGGATGTCTGACGACACCAGAACGCCGTCAACGTCTATGATGGGTGGGATTCTCATGGTCTGTTTCCTCCTTGGTTCGTTTTACCATTCGATGGGTTGCTGGCCGTGCGCGGCCAGATAAGCGTTGCAGCGTGAGAACTGGTGTTGCCCGAACCATCCGCCGCGGTTTGCGCTGAGGGGCGAGGGGTGCACCGACTCCACGACGAGGTTGCGCTGGCGGTCAATCATTCCGGCCTTGCTGCGCGCAAAGTTGCCCCAGAGCATGTAGACCAGTCCTTCGCGTCCGGAGGCCAAGGCGCGGATGGCCGCGTCGGTGAACTGTTGCCAGCCGTAGGCCGCGTGGCTATTGGCCTGATGCGCGCGCACCGTGAGGGTGGCGTTGAGCAGTAGCACGCCCTGCCGTGCCCATCGTGTCAGGTCGCCGGAAGGGGGGACGCTGGTGCCCACATCGTCGTGGATTTCCTTGAAGATGTTCTGCAGCGACGGCGGAAAGCCCACTCCGTCCGGCACGGAGAAACTCAGTCCGTGGGCCTGTCCCGGCTCGTGGTAGGGGTCTTGTCCGAGAATGACCACCTTCACGCGGTCGAAGGGACACAGGTTGAAGGCGTTGAAAATCAGCCGCCCCGGCGGATAGCATGGGTGCTGGCTGTATTCCGTGCGCACGGTTTGCGTGAGCTGCAGGAAATAGGGCTTGTCAAATTCCGGCCTCAGTCGTTCTGCCCACGAAGGTTCTATCTCTACGTTCATGTTGCTTGCTGTGTTTTGCGGTTCTGCCCGCGAAGTTACAAAAAAAATCCCATAACCGTTGCTGTTCCCGCCAAAAAATTACAAGGGAATCCTTTGCTGTTCAAAATAAAACGCGTAACTTTGCGGGCAAAATCCAAATGATATGCGATATGGCAAAAAAGATGGTTTTTTCATTGCTTGCCTTATGCTGCTTCACAGCACAGGCGGAGAATGGAGCACGCAGCATATCCGTAGAATTGCTTGGTGCTCAGAATGTGGCTGGCCTCAACTATGACAGCCGTTTCAAGGGAAACTCGGGATTGGGCTATCGGGTCGGTGTCGGATTTGGATATGGGGACAACTCCCATTTCCTCTATGAAGAAAACATCAAAGGCATTGGAGTTCCCTTGGAGCTGAATATGCTGTTGGGGAAGAAGCGCCACAAACTGGAAGTCGGCTGTGGCACGAGCTTGGGCGTGTATCATGTCAAGGAGACGAAGTTGGATTACCATCAGCCCGTTGCTCCGGAAACAGAAGGATATGGCGAATGGAGCACGTCCACAAACAACCGCTTCGGATATTTCATGTTTGGTGACATCGGTTACCGTTACCAGCGCGACCATGGATTTCTGTTCCGCGCCGGTTTCTCGCCCTCCTTCAATTTCGGTGACAGGTACGGACTCCACAAAACGGCATTTTACCCCTACATAGGCATGGGCTGGTCGTTCTAGTGACGGAACAATTCCGGAAGGCTCTTTTTTTTTCTCTGCCTAGAGCGTTTTTTCTCTCTGCCGAGCGAGTGAAAATTTTGTGGTCAGCCGGTTGTCCGGACGGTCGGCTCCGCGACAAACCCGTTGAATGGACAGGTCGACTTGCCGAAACAGCGGAAAACGTTTGGCTGTTCGGAGAAAAAGTCGTATCTTTGCAGAAACAAACGATGGGGGTAGATTAACGCTATGCAAGTAAGAAGTCATTTGTCAGTACTGGTGCACGACCTTGCCAAGAAATACGGCGGACGCGAAGCGCTCGTCTATCAGGACTTTGGCGGCGGGGCATGGAAGTCGTTGTCGTGGAACACGTTTTCGGAAACCGTCAAGAAAGTCAGCAACGCGTTGCTCAACATCGGTGTGAAGGAACAGGAAAACGTCGGGATATTCTCGCAGAATGCCGTCCAATACCTCTTCTGCGACTTCGGAGCCTGGGGCATCCGCGCCGTCACCATCCCCTTCTACGCCACCAGCAGCGAACAGCAGATACAGTTCATGGTCAACGATGCCAAGGTGCGCTTCCTCTTCGTGGGCGAACAGGAACAGTACGACCGGGCGCGCCGCGTCGTGCCGCTGTGCCCCACACTGGAGCGCATCATCGTGTTCGATCCTGCGGTGCACCTCTCGCAGCAAGACCCCAACGCCATCTACTTCTCCGATTTCCTGAAACTCGGGGAGTCACTGCCCCGCCAGACCGAGGTGGAGCAGCGACAGCGCGAGGCCACCGGCGAGGACATTGCCAACATCCTCTACACCAGCGGCACTACCGGCGACTCGAAAGGGGTCATCCTGACCCACGGGCAGTTCCTGTCAGCCATCATCGCCAACGACCAGTGTGTCGAGGTGGGCGAGCGCGACCGCGTGATGAACTTCCTGCCCTACACCCACATCTTCGAACGGGGGTGGGCGTTGCTCTGCCTCTCCGAGGGTGCCACGCTGATTGTGAACACCCATCCGCAGGACGTGCAACAGTCCATGCGACAGACGCACCCCACCTGTATGTCGAGCGTGCCGCGCTTCTGGGAAAAGGTTTACCAGGGCGTGATGGAGCAGATTGAACACGCCGGCAGCGCGAAGCGCAAGCTGTTCCGCCATGCGCTGGCCGTCGGTCGGAAACACAATATCGAGTACCTCAGTCTCGGCAAGAAGCCGCCCCTGACGCTCCACCTCGAATACGAACTGCTCAACCGCACGGTGTTCTCGCTCGTGCGCAAGGAACTGGGGTTGGAGAACGCCCATTTCTTCCCCACCGCCGGAGCAGCCGTCAGCGAATATGTGGAAGAATTTGTCCATTCCATCGGCATCAACATGATTGTGGGCTACGGACTCACCGAGTCGCTGGCCACTGTCAGTTGCGACCGTCTTGGCAAGCCCTACACCGTGGGCAGTGTGGGACGCCCCATCCCCGGCCTCAGCATACGCATCAGCGACGAAGGGGAAATCCTGCTCAAAGGCCCCACCATCACGCAGGGCTACTACAACCGCGACGACCTGACGCGGCAGGCGTTCACCGACGACGGCTATTTCCGCACCGGCGACGCCGGGTATCTGCGCGACGGGGAGCTCTTCCTGACAGAGCGCATCAAGGACCTCTTCAAGACCTCCAACGGCAAGTACATCGCCCCGCAGATGATCGAGTCGAAGCTCCTTGTGGACAAATACATTGACCAGATTGCCGTCATTGCCGACCAGCGCAAGTTCGTCTCGGCACTCATCGTCCCCGTCTACAGCATGCTCGAAGAGTACGCCCGCGACCACCATATCGCCTTCGACAACCGCGAACAGCTCTGCGCCAATCCGCAGGTCATCGCCATGATGAAGGAGCGGATAGACACCCTGCAGCAGCAACTGGCTCACTACGAACAGGTGAAACGCTTCACCCTCCTGTCCCGCCATCTCTCGATGGAACGGGGCGAATTGACCAACACGCTGAAGATTCGCCGCGGCGTGCTCAACGAAAACTACAAGGCACAGATTGACAAGATGTACGAGGACTGAACCCCCTTGCCGAAACATCGCCAACAGCAGACACAATGATTACACAAGACCAACTGAAAGACGTCCTGGACCGGACAGACAAACTGCGTCACTACCTGAAGATTGACGAGAAGAAAATAGAATTCGAGGAAGAAGACCTGCGCACCCAGGCTCCCGACTTCTGGAACGACCAGAAGCGCGCCGAGGCGCAGATGAAGAAGGTGAAGGCCATCAAGAAATGGATTGACGGCTACAACGACGTGAAGGCGGCTGCCGACGAACTGCAACTGGCCTTCGACTTCTATAAAGAGGAGATGGTGAGCGAAGAGGAGGTCGATGCCGACTATCGCCGTGCCGTCGAACTCATCGAGGAACTGGAACTGCGGAATATGCTCCGGCAGAAGGAAGACCCCATGGACTGCGTGCTGAAAATCAACTCCGGAGCCGGCGGCACCGAGAGCCAGGACTGGGCTTCGATGCTCATGCGGATGTACCAGCGCTGGGCGGAGGCACACGGCTACAAGGTCAGCATCTCCAACCTGCAGGACGGCGACGAGGCTGGCATCAAGAGCGTCACCATGCAGATAGAGGGCGGGGAATACGCCTACGGCTACCTCAAGAGCGAAAACGGGGTGCATCGTCTGGTGCGCGTCTCGCCGTTCAATGCACAGGGCAAGCGCATGACTTCGTTCGCGTCCGTCTTCGTAAGCCCTCTGGTCGACGACACCATCGAGGTCTACGTAGACCCGGCCAAACTCTCGTGGGACACGTTCCGCTCCAGTGGAGCCGGCGGACAGAACGTCAACAAGGTGGAGTCCGGTGTCCGCCTGCGCTACTGGTACACCGACCCCGACACGGGCGAGGAGGAGGAAATCCTCATCGAGAACACCGAGACCCGCGACCAGCCCAAGAACAAGGAGCGGGCCATGGCCTTGCTCCGATCGCAACTCTACGACCGCGCCATGAAGAAACGCCTTGAGGCGCAGGCCAAGATTGAGGCCGGGAAGAAGAAGATAGAATGGGGCAGTCAGATACGCAGCTACGTGTTCGACGACCGGCGCGTGAAAGACCACCGCACCAACTATCAGACTTCGGATGTGGACGGCGTGATGGACGGGAAAATCGACGGTTTCATCAAGGCTTACCTCATGGAATTTCCCACCGCCGACGAGGAGTAACCGCCCGGAAGAAAACAGGAATATACAACACACTAAAACAAGAATATTATGAGTAAACAAAGCAGAGCCAAACGCGACGCGTGGGCCAAAAAACAGGAGAAAAAGGGTTCGAATCTGATTTGGTGGATCATCGGCGGCCTCATCGGCCTCGGGTTCCTCTACATGCTTTGGGCCATGGTCATCCTTTCCTGAGCACCATGGCTACCGAGACAGAACGCAAGTTCCTTGTGAGGGACGATTCCTACAAGGAGCTTGCCTTTTCCCACAGCCGCATCCGGCAGGGCTACATCTGCCGGGAGAGCGGACGCACGGTGAGGGTGCGCACGCGCGACGAACAGGCCTACCTCACCATCAAGGGGCCGCGCCAGTCCGACGGCCTGTCGCACTATGAGTTCGAGAAGGAAATTACGGCCGACGAAGCCTGCGAACTGATGAAACTCTGTCTGCCGGGAATGGTCGACAAGACGCGCTGGCTGGTGCGCCACGCCGGCCATGTGTTTGAAGTGGACGAGTTCTACGGCGACAATCAGGGACTGGTCATGGCCGAAGTGGAACTGGAACGTGCCGACGAACCCGTGGAATTGCCCGATTTCATCGGGAAAGAAGTCACGGCCGACCGTCGCTACTACAACAGCCGACTCTGCGAGCATCCCTTCTGCCAGTGGGGAGACGAGGCGTAGCAGCCGCTCCCGGCGTTACCGCTGCCGGAAGAATACGCACCGGAAGAGCAAGCCGAGACCGACGGCCAGCGTGATGCCCACGGCATTGGCCAGCAGGTCAAGCCAGTCGCCGCTGCGCCGTCCGCCTGTGCAGTAAGCCTGCAACAGCTCGATGGCTCCGCTCATGGCAATGGGCAACAGCCACGCCCAGAGGAACAGCTTGCCGAAATTCAGCCGTGCGTGGCTGCGGAGATATTCCACCCACGCCACTGTCCATGTTCCGCCGTACATCAGGATGTGGACCCACTTGTCGATGAAGGGCACTTCCTCCAGTTCGGTGTGCGGCGGTGTGAAGAACGACAGATACCAGATGGCGGCGATGCAGAGCAGCGTCAGCGGGTATCTTCTTACGGTTTGTGTGATTTCTTTCATATTATTCTGATTGTTTTGATGCAAAATACTACTGATGCGATAAAATCGCGTTACGTTATACATTATCAAATAGAGAGAGTT
>CAVJNH010000002.1:0-87767 GCA_963651005.1 Oscillibacter sp. MSJ-31 | reverse complement strand
CACTTCGGCGGTCAACTTGTCGAGAATATTCCGGAAGGGTTCCGCGTCCTTGTTCTCGCGTTCCTTCTGGTAGAGCAGTGCAATATCAATGAGCGTCATCAGCGAGATGGTGTGCTCGCTCTTGCGTCCCTTGTAGGCTGCGGCGTAGGCGTTGTAGCGCGCGGTGATGAGCTTTGCCGCTTCGCGGTAGAACTGTTCGTCGGCGCGGTCGATGACGGCGTCGATTTCCTCGTCGTAGACGTGCAGCTTGATATGTAACTTGTCTCGGTTCGTTTCTGCCATGTGTGGGGTTTCCTATCCGTTTTCGTCGCTAAGGATTCCAATACACTTGTTGACTTCTCTGATGAGCCTGGCCAGCCGGTCCTTGGCGCCTTGCAGGTCGCCGTCGGTGATGCTGATCATGCGTGCCATCTTCAGGGTGTCGTAGTCATGCTGCTTGCGGTCCAACTGTTGCCTGAGCGTCTCCATCTGCTTCTCGTCCTCCGCAATCCGGGCGCAGAGTGTCTTGTTCTCCTTTTCCAGTTCCTGAAAGCGGAGGATCATCTGCCTGATGCGGGTTTCAAACGTGGCTATGGTCTTCTCGTTTGGCGTCATGCTGCGTTGCGTTTCCGTGTTCCCTTGCTCGCCGGCTGAGGCACACCCTAAATTTCCACAAAGGTAACATTTTTCCGGCGGAGTACGGCATTTCCGCCTGTTGTTTTAACTTTTTTTTATTTTGTATCGTCCTGTGCGGGCTGTTTCTCCTTCTTGGCGAGCATCACCACGTGGAAGACGAAGTCGGTAATCCACTGCTGCGAGAAGCCGAGTTTCTGGTTGTACTGGCGGACGGCCACCACGGATTTCAGCACGCTGGCATCGGTGTAGTCGTTCTTGTGGAAGATGTCGTTGATGGTCTTCTCGGTCATGGTGTAGATGGCCTTCTTGAAGAATCCCGGCAGGCGGAGCTTGAACTTCATCAGGTTGCCGGTGAGCATCATCAGGTCCTGCGAGAAGGCGGAGAACTGAATCATGTAGGTCTGCACGTCCTGCGGCCTTTTGCAGCGGCGGCGGATGCTCTGGTCGATTTCCTTGGTGAAGTCGTCGCTCATGCCGTAGATTTCCTTCAGCATCTTCTTGCAGCGCGCTTTCTCGGCCAGTCCGAGTTTGTTGTTCTGTGTCGGCACGTGGAGCGTCTGCTTGAACACGCGCAGGTCGGGCAGTGCAGCCAGGTTGGTGATGCCGAGGTCAGCGGCCATCACGGCCTGGAAGTAGACGCGGATGAGGGTCATGAAGTCTTCCATGCCGCCCGTTTTCTGTTGTTCTTCGGTCTTTCGTCCGAAGAGGCCTGAAAATATTCCCATGTTTCTTTCTGTTTGCTTGTTTTGGTGGATGTCTTTTCTTCTAATGAGCTGCAAAATTACGCATAATTTCCCGAATAATCAAGCGCGCGGACGCTTTTTTCTCTGACCGGGAAATTTTTACGCGCTGCCGAGAGAAAAATTTTTCTCTGCCGAGAAAGTTTATTTTTCGGGGGTGACGAGTGCCGCCTTCTTGCGGTAGGCCAGACCGGTCACGACGCACAGCAGCCGGCCGTCCTGATTGGTGATGCGCGCCTCGACGGCGGGAATCTTCGGATGGTCGGCCACCTCGCAGGCTTCGGCCCGCAGACGGTCGCCCTCCCGCGCCGAGGCCAGGAACATGATGTTGTTCCCGATGCCGAAGGTCAACTGCCCCCGACTGTTCATCACGGCGGCCAGGGCGAGGTCGGCCAAGGTGAAGAGTGCGCCGCCCTGGCACACGCCGCCGGCATTGAGGTGGGCGGCGGTCACCGTCATTTCCGCCACGGCCCGGCCTGCTTCCATCTCCACGATACGACAACCGGCAGCGGCGGCAAAGCGGTCGTTCCGGTTCAGAAAATCTGCTGTTTCCATAAACTTCTTCATTAAATTGTCGCACAAAATTAATAAATCATTGGGGAATTTCCAAATAAATTATGTAACTTTGCACACAATTCTACTAAATCATTCAAAACAAACCCAATGAAAAGACTATCGTTAATCCTGTTTATGGCCACGCTGCTGCCCCTCGCGGCACAGGCCAAGGCTTGGGACGAGAGCGAGTACCGGCGCATCGAACAGCGCATCCAGGCTCCGACCTTCCCCGACCGCGACTTCGTCATCACCCGCTACGGGGCCAAGACGACCAACACGGCAGCCAAGAACCAGAAGGCCATCAACAAGGCCATCCAAGCCTGCTCGAAGAAGGGCGGCGGCCGCGTCGTCGTGCCGGCAGGCACGTTCCTCACCGGAGCCGTCACGCTGTTGTCGAACGTCAACCTCGTGGTGGAGAAAGGTGCCGTGCTGCAGTTTGCCTTCGAGCCGGATCTCTACCCCGTAGTGCCCACCCGCTGGGAGGGACTGGACTGCCACAACATCAGCCCCTGCATCTATGCCTATAAGCAGCAGAACGTGGCCGTGACGGGCGAAGGCACCATCGACGGCGGCGGTTCGAAGGAGACCTGGTGGAAGTGGACCGGCACGCCCGGCTTCGGCGGATCACCCGACCTGCTGCCCAACCAGCGCAGCGGTTCGCGCGCCCGGCTGCTGAAGCAGGCCGAGGACGGCGTGGACATGAACGAGCGCATCTACACCAAGGCTGACGGCCTGCGCCCGCAGCTCATCAACTTCAACCAGTGCGAGAACATCCTGCTGGAGAACCTCACCCTGCTGCGCTCGCCCTTCTGGGTCATCCATCCCCTGCTGTCGAAGAACATCACCGTGCGCGGCATGAAGATCACCAACGACGGCCCCAACGGCGACGGCTGCGACCCGGAGTCGTGCGACGGCGTGCTCATCGAGAACTGCTTCTTCAACACCGGCGACGACTGCATTGCCATCAAGAGCGGACGCAACCGCGACGGACGGCTCTGGGAACGCCCCAGCGAGAACATCATCATCCGCAACTGCGAGATGAAGAACGGACACGGCGGCGTGGTCATCGGTTCCGAAATTTCGGGCGGTTGCCGCAACGTCTATGCCGAGAACAACGTGATGGACTCGCCCAACCTCGACCGCGTCGTGCGCATCAAGACCAACACCTGCCGCGGCGGCATCATCGAGAACATCAACGTGCGCAACATCAAGGTGGGCGTGTGCAAGGAGAGCGTGCTGAAAATCAACCTCGACTACGAACACAACGAAATCTGCTGCCGCGGCTACAACCCCACCGTGCGCAACATCAATCTGGAGAACATCACCTGCGGCCAGTCGCAGTACGGCGTGCTCATCATCGCGCTCGACTCCGTGTGCAACGTCTACGACATCAACGTCAGGAACTGCCGCTTCGACGGCGTGCGCGACGGCAACAGCATCAAGGGACAGACGCGCGACGTGCGCTTCGACAACCTCCTCATCAACGGTTCGCTGACGCTTCAGGAGAAGCCCTTCAAGCATTACAGCCAGTGGCTCGCCTATTCCGAGATGAAGCGCGTGCCCAAGTCCTATCTGCTCGACTTCTCCAACCGCCCCAAATGGAGCTACGTGATGGGCATCGAACTGGAAGCCATGCTCGACACCTATCTGAAATACGGCGGCGACGACCTCCTCGCCTACTGCCGCGAATACACCGACACGATGATTGCCGGCAACGGCAACATCCGCGGCTTCCGTCTGGAGGACTACAACCTCGACAACATCCGCACCGGACACTTCGTCACCCGGATGTACCAGCTCTACCCCGAGAAGAAGAACCTGCTGGCCATGCAGCTCATGATGAAGCAACTGAAGAACCAGCCGCGCACCGAAGCGGACAAGGTCTACTGGCACAAGGCCATCTACAGCTATCAGGTGTGGCTCGACGGCATCTTCATGGGACTGCCCTTCTACACGCTCACCGCGCGCGAGCTGATGAAGCCCAAGGAGGCGCAGAAAATCTATGACGACGCCGTCCACCAGATTGGCGTGACCTACCGGCGCACCCTCGACCCGAAGACCGGACTCAACCGGCACGCCTGGGACGAGACGCGCGAGATGTTCTGGGCGGACAAGGAGACGGGTCTCTCGCAGCACTGCTGGGGACGCGCCCAGGGATGGTACACGATGGCGCTCATCGAACTGCTCGACGCACTGCCCGAGGATTACAGCCGCCGCGGCGAGGTCATCGAACTGCTGCGCAAGGACCTTGATGCCGTCATCCGCTGGCAGGACAAGCAGACCGGGGTCTGGTATCAGGTCATGGACGCTCCCGGACGCGAGGACAACTATCTGGAGGCCACCTGCTCCTCCATGTTCGCCTACGCCCTGCTGAAAGCCTACCGCAAAGGCTACCTCGGCGAGAAATACCGCGACGCGGGCATCAAAGCCTACAAGGGCATCATCCATAATTTCATCCGCGTCAACGCCGACAAGACCATCTCGCTGACCCACTGCTGCGCCGTGGCCGGCCTCGGGCCGGGCATCAGTGCGAAAGTGCTGAAGGCCGCGCCCAAGGTCAAGGAGAACAAGCGGCGCGACGGGTCGTTCGCGTACTACCTCAGCGAACCCGTCCGCGACAACGATGCCAAGGGCGTCGGCCCGTTCATCTGGGCATCGCTCGAAATGGAAATGCTGGGATACGACACCGACAATACAACAGCCTCGATCAATCGCGAGGCTGTTCTTTTTCGCAACAGTCCCATCCTCACCGCCCCCGATCCGCTGTCGTCGCTGACCGTGGGCAACGGCCACTTTGCCGCCACGGTCGACGTGACGGGACTGCAGAGCTACACGGCGGACTACGAACAGGGCATTCCCCTCACCACGATGTCCGACTGGGGCTGGCATTCGTTTCCCAATACGGAGGGACTGACCCCGGCTGACACGGAGCGGAGCTTCGACCTCGGCCACGGCCATCAGGAGGTCTACGCCGTGGAGTACAAGCAGGAGGGACGCAACAAGCGGGCCACGGAGTATTTCCGCGTCAATCCGCACCGCCTCCACCTCGGGGCCATCGGGCTGCAACTGACGGACAATCTGGGACAGCCCGTTCCGCTCCCCCGACTGACGGACATCCGCCAGCAACTGCACCTGTGGGACGCGCAGATCGAGTCCCAATTCCAGGCCGACGGACAGCCGGTAAAGGTGCTGACGTTCTGCCGCCCGGACCGCGACCAGTTGGTGGCGCGCATCCAGTCGCCGCTGCTGCAGAGCGGACAGGCCCGGGTGGTGCTGCGGCTGCCCTACCCCACCGGCAAACACGCCGACCACGCCGCAGACTGGACGAAGGCCGACCACCACGTCTCCTCCATTGTCCGGCAGGACAGCCACTCGGCCCTCGTCCGCCATCAACTGGACTCCACCACCTATTATATATATGTAAGGTGGGACGGACAGGCCACGTTCCAAGCCCAAGGCAACCACCAGTACGTGCTGGCCACCGAGGCGGACGTATTGGCTTTCTCGGCGGAATACAGCCTGCAGCCCGAGCAACGCCCGGCCTCCGAGAACTTTGCCGACCACGTGAAGCGCACCCAGAAATTCTGGCACCGCCACTGGGCGGAGGGCGCATTCGCCGACTTCGGTGCGTGCACCGACCCGAGGGCCAAGGAACTGGAACGCCGCGTGGTGCTCTCACAGTATCTGACCTACATCAACTGCGCCGGCAATATGCCGCCGCAGGAAACCGGACTGACCTACAACAGTTGGTTCGGGCGGCCTCATCTGGAAATGACTTGGTGGCACGCCACCGACTTCTGTCTTTGGAACCGGCCGGAAGTGGCCGCACGGATGCTGCACTGGTACAACAGCACGGCTGCGCCCGTGGCACGAAATATTGCCCGGAGGCAAGGCTTCAAGGGGCTTCGCTGGATGAAGATGACCGACCCGTGGGCCGGCGAAGCGCCGTCGAACACGGGTTCGTTCCTGACTTGGCAGCAGCCCCACTACATCTATCTGGCCGAGGAAATGTTCCGCGCCAACCCCTCGAAGCAGACGCTGAAGGAATACGGTGAGGGCGTGGAGGAAACGGCAGCCTTCATGGCCGACTTCGCCCAAGCCTGCGCCCCGAAGCAGGGAACCGTCAAACTGTTCGGACAGACGGCCATGCAGGAATCCATGTCCAAGGACTTCTCCTTCCACCATCCGTTCGAGCAGGCTTACTGGCGTTACGCCCTGGAGGTCGCGCAGCAATGGCGCGAGCGGCAGGGACTCAGCCGCCACGCCGAGTGGGACGACCTCATCCGCCGCATGGCTCCGTTGGCCGAAAACGACAGCATCTATCTGTCCGGCGAACCGCTCACGGCGTTCGACAGTCAGGCCAAGACCGACGGGTTCGACCCGTTCGCCACGCCCGACCAGCGCGGACGCAGACAGGTGTCCGCCGAAACGTTCGCCCTGAAATCGCGCAGCGACCACCCGGCTGTACTCGGAGCCTGCGGCCTGCTCCCCTATTCCGGCCTCTACCGCACGGAAAAGATGCGGAGCACGCTCGACTGGGTCATGCGCCACTGGAACTGGGAAACCACCTGGGGCTGGGACTACGGCATGATTGCTCTGTGCGCGGCACGTCTGGGCGAACCGGAGACTGCCGTCAACGCGCTGCTCATCGACAAGGGCAAGAACACCTGGCTGCCCAACGGCCACAATTTCCAGACCGCCGACCGCCTGCGCCTCTACCTTCCGGGCAACGGCGCACTGCTCACCGCCGTCGCCATGATGTGCTGCGGATGGGACGGCTGCGCCGAGCCGCTCAACCCCGGATTCCCCAAGGACGGACGCTGGAACGTGCGCTGGGAAGGCTTCCGCAGGATGCAGTAGGAACGTAAACGTTTACGTGAGATTTTCGGCAAAATATTTGGAAACTATGCAAAAAAAGCCGTATCTTTGCAACATCAAACTACTGACTACATATACACCAGCGGAAACAGCAATGAAGAAAAACTTCACCCCGACATCCGGTCCGGTCTCCAGCGTGGCGCGTCTGCGCCCCGGAGACTCCGGCCGGGGGCGGCTTTCTCCGCCCTGACCGCGCCGCCGTAGGAAGTTTACGTAAACGTTTACGTGAGATTTTCCGCTCAAAGTGATTGGAAAATGGGAAAGAATCGTTATCTTTGCAAACGCAACCAAGCAATAAATACATTACTAACTAAATCATTTATAAATTATGTCTGTTTATTTTAAGCGAATGCTACGCACGGTAGTTGTACTGTGTATGCTCCTGACCGCTGGCAGTCTGCACGCGCAGACCGTCGCCAAGGGTAACATCACAGACTCCAACGGCGAACCCGTCATTGGTGCGACCGTCGTAGAAAAGGGTAATCCCAAGAATGCAGCCGTAACGGACTTCGACGGTAACTTCACCATCAAGGTGCCGGCCTCGAAGAAACTGGTCATCTCCTACATCGGAATGGTGCCCCAGGAAGTTACGCCGGGTAGTAATCTGAAAATCGTGCTCCAGGACGACAACGCCGCACTCGAAGAGGTGGTGGTTCTGGGTTACACCAGCAAGGCCCGTAAGGACCTGACCGGTTCGGTCGGTTCGGTGAGCGGTGCGAAACTGGCCGTCGTGCCTGTGTCGTCCGCAGCCGAAGCCCTTCAGGGTAAGATTGCCGGTGTGCAGATCACGACCGTTGACGGCCAGCCCGGTGCCGACATCAACATCCGCGTCCGCGGTGCAACGTCCGTGACCCAGAGCAACCAGCCGCTGTTCATCGTCGACGGCTTCCAGGTGGACAACATCAACGACATTCCCCCGACGGACATCGCTTCCATCGATGTGCTGAAGGACGCTTCCCTCACCGCCATCTACGGTGCGAAGGGTGGTAACGGCGTAGTGGTGGTCACCACCAAGTCGGCCAAGACCGGCAAGGTGCAAGTGTCGTACAATGGCCGTCTGAGCGTGTCGTCGCTGGCCCGTTCGATGGATCTGATGGACACCTTCCAGTTCGTGGACTACCAGTATGACCGTGCCGCTGCCAACGGTACGCGCTCCTCATGGGCCAAGTCGTTCCGCGGCAACTTCGGCAACCCGAAGGACAACTACCTCTACCGCAACGAGGCCACCCGCGACTGGCAGAACGAAGTGCTGGGCAACCATCCGGTGAACTACTCCAGTAATGTAACCATAGGGGGGGGTAATGAAACAACCCGCTTCAATCTCTCGCTGACCCAGTCGGAAGACAAGGGTATCATCCTCGGTTCGGGCGTACGCCGCACCAATGTCAACTTCAAGCTCAACACCAAGGTCACCAAGAACCTGGAGTTCACCTACAACCCCAAGATTTCCTATCGTCGCGACGAGGGTGCCGGTGGCGACAACATCGGTTCGGGCGGTCTCATCGACGTGCTCCGCTACCGTCCCACGGCAGGTCTGCGCGAATGGGGTTCCTACGAAGAGATGGAGAGCGAGGCCGATGCCAGCAACTTCCTGCTGACCAACCCCGTGAGCGACATCCAGACCAACACGCAGAAGAAGCACTCCTACACCCTCACCAACCAGTTCGCGCTGAAGTGGACACCCATCAAGGGACTGGTGCTGCGCAGTGAAGGCAACTACACCTTCGGCTTCAACGATGTCCAGCGTTTCTACGGCTGGCAGACCAGCACCGCCAAGGCTTCCATCAACCAGTCGAAGCCGGTGGCCATGCTCACCAAGACCAACTCCGAGTCGTACACCTGGACTAATACGGCCACCTACGACATGACGCTGCAGGACAAGCACAACCTCTCGTTCCTGCTCGGACAGGAAATCTACCACTACCAGTACAAGCAGAACAAGCAGAGCGCACACCTCTTCGACACCAGTATTGATGCGGAGACGGCCCTCAACAACATGGCTCTCGGCCAACCTTACGCCGAGCAGACCTACACCAAGCGTTCCACGGCCAACCGCACGGCCTCGTTCTTCGGCCAGGTGTCCTACAACTATATGCACAAGTACTTGTTGGCCGGCACGTTCCGTGCTGACGGTTCCACCAAGTTCGCTCCCGGCAACCAGTGGGGTTACTTCCCCTCCATCTCCGGTGCGTGGGTCATCAACGAGGAGAAATTTCTGAAGGACGTGAAATGGATTGACCAGTTGAAGCTCCGTGCAGCCTTCGGTCTGGCCGGTAACAACAACATCAGCGACGACCTTTGGCGTTTCCTTTACACCACGGGCACTACGGGCGGACCCGCCTTCGGCGAATCCACCACGGGCGGCGAGCTCTACTACGGCATTCCGTCCAAGTATCCCAACAAGGACATCAAGTGGGAGACCACCATCACCCGCAACCTTGCCATGGACATCTCGCTGTTCAGCGGACGGCTGACCATCACGCCGGAAATCTACTGGAACACCACCCGCGACCTGCTCTACAGCTCGACCATCCCCAGCGTGTCCGGCTACACATCGCAGATGCAGAACATCGGTAAGGTGGCCAACAACGGTTGGGAACTCACCGTCAACGGCGACATCCTGCGCGGCAGGGACTATGTGCTGAGCGGCAACTTCACCCTCGGCCACAACAAGATGACCATCAAGGAACTGAACGCCTCCGACGGCAACACGCCGCTGTACAACACCGCCGGCAAGTGGAAATCGTCCACCGAGAACGACTACATCATGCAGGTGGGCGGCGAACTCGGCCTGTTCTACGGCTATGTCTACGACGGCCTCTACGACTTTGACGAGTTCTACTATCCGGAAGCAGACTCCTACCTTGCCACGCCGAACAACAAGTCCATGCTCAACGGCCTGCTCATCGGCGGTACGGTGACCGACGGCTACGAGGGCAACACCGGCAACGGCGTGTTCAGCTCCTCCAACTCCGGCTACTCCACCCTGCCCGGCAAAATCAAGCTGAAGGACCTCAACGGCGACGGACAGATAGACGAGAACGACATGACCGTCATCGGCAACACCAACCCGAAATGGCAAGGCGGTTTCGGCCTCTCCGGCCAGTGGAAGAACTTCGACTTCACCGCCAACTTCACCTATATGCTTGACTTCGACCTGTACAATGCCACGGCATTTGCCCTGTCATCGTCGTCGTCCAACCAGTACACTTTCTACAACGTGTACTCGAAGTTTGCCGACAAACGTTGGCGTTACACTGCTCCGGAAGGCTTTGCTGACTACGGCGGCCACAACATCACCGGTGAGAATCTCTACAAGAACACCTATATTGACGGAGCACAAAGTCTGTACAGAGGTCTGAATGCCAACGCCTCGCTTTGGAACCCGGCTGACGTGGTGAACAACGTGCTGTTCTCCTACTTCGTGGAAGACGGTTCGTTCATCCGCTGCACCGACGTGACCGTGGGCTACACCCTGCCGAACCAGATTACCAAGAAGATCGGCATAGAGAAAGTCCGTGCCTATGTGTCGGCCTCTAACCTCTTCATCCTGACCAGCTACTCCGGTTACGATCCTGAGATTGACATCCAGTCCGGTCTGACTCCTTCCATGGACTACAACCGCTATCCGCGTTCGCGCACCTTCTCTTTCGGTGTCAACGTAACATTCTAACAGAACAACTAAAGAAATCTGAAAATATGAAACTCAACAAGATATATCTCAGTGGAATGGCGCTGCTGTCGCTGACGGCGTGCAACGACTTCCTTGATGTAGATCCGGATTCGACCGCTGCCGACACGGAGTTCATCTACAACAATGAAGGCGAGATTTCCACGGCGCTGAATGGTGTCTACGCCGAACTGCTGTCCGGCAACACCTTCGGAAAGAATCTGTACAACACGTTCCAGTTGAACAGCGATGTGGACTTCGCCACCAACTCCAACGAGACAGCTTCGGGCGGTGCACCCGCACGCTTCGACACCCGTTCGGATGCCGGCAACATCAAGACGCTGTGGAACGCCCTCTATTCCGGTGTGGAGACGGCCAACGAGTTCATCTACAACCTGAAGAACAGCCCGCTGTACTCCGAAGACATGAAGAGCGTGATTGACGAAGAAGACACCAGCGGCGGTGTCGTCACCGAGGAAGTACCCGACGTGACCGACCTGACCCAAATGATGGGCGAAGCCAAGGTGATACGCGCCATGTTCTACCATGAACTGCTCGCCTACTGGGGCGACATTCCCTTCACCTTCAAGGCTACCTACGAGACGGACAACCTCTACCCCGAGGTGACCGATCGTCAGACCGTCAGCGACTCGCTGATTGCCGACCTGAAGCATGCCGCCGAATGGATGAAGTCAGACCAGGATGCCACCCTTGATGCACCGGAACGCATCTCGCAGGAAGCAGCCTACGCCATGATTGCCCGTCTGGCTCTGCAGGCCGGCGGCTACTCGCTGAACCACGACGAGGGCAACACGACCGGCTACAAGATGTCGCGTCCGGCCAACTACAAGGAATACTACCAGATTGCCCGCGACTATGCCAAGAAGGTCATTGATGCCAAGGGTCATACACTGACCAAGAGCTACCGCGACGTGTTCATTGACGAGTGTAACCACATCGTGAACAAGGGCGACGACCCCATCTTCGAGATTCCTTTCGGCAAAGACTACTCCGGCGACTGGGGCTATGTACAGGGACCGAAGAGTACCGTGGATGCCACCAGCGACACCGACTATTCCCACTCGGCATGGGGTTCCACCAGCGGCAGCGTGCGTGTCACCCGTTTCTACCGCCACATGTTCAAGGAAGGCGACACCCGCCGCGATTTCATCAACGGAATGTGGGGTTACAGTCAGCAGGGCGTTCCTTCACTCGTAATCAAGGACTACACCCTCTACAACAACAAGTGGTCGAAGCTGTGGAACACCGCCGGTCTCGGCAAAGCCACTTCCGGCAACACCGGCATCAACTTCGCCTACATCCGCTATGCAGACGTGCTGCTGATGTTTGCCGAGGCGGACAACGAGCTGAACGGCCCCACACAGGATGCCATCGATGCAGTGGAGCAGGTGCGCAAGCGTGCCTTCGACGGCACAGACTACGCGCTGACCGCCGAACAGACCGGCACGAAGGAGGACTTCCTCAAGGCCGTGCTCGACGAGCGCAAGTTTGAGTTTGCCGGTGAGAATATGCGTTGGAAAGACCTCGTGCGCAACAATATGTACGCCGAAGAGCTGTTCTACACCTTCCTTTCCTACTTCGGAGTGGCTTCTGCGCAGGGCGGAAGTGCAGAATACCTGACCATGATTGACGGGCACAACGGTGTCAATTACGATGACATCACCGCCATGGACTACGTCTACTACTTCCTCGTGCAGAACTACGACGACGCGAACTTCCCCAACAGGACGCTCTATATGCCTTACATCGTCAACCCCTACAGTGCCGCAGACATCTCTGTCACGGCCATAGCTCCCGACAAATACATTGAAAACAACGGACTGCCCTATACCGCTGTGGCCGAGAGAACCATTTCCGGTCTGTCGAGTGCAAGCAACAGTCTCGAATGGAAGGAGAGTGTAATGGAATGGTTTGACACGGGCAGTGGCGTGGTCAAGAACGAAGCACTTTATTCGCTCTTCGGTTTCATCCGCTGCGACGAGTACGGCATTTTCCATGTGGTAGACAACAATGGTGCAACAACCAACTTCAACATTACCACAGACCATGCGGAGAGCAACATCAGCCGGCTTCCTGTCGTGCGCTACCTGCTCCCCTATCCGCAGGAGGCCATCGCCCGTTCGAACGGACGTTACCAGAACTACTACGGATTCTAAGTCATCATTCCTTATTCCTAATAAGAAATACATCAAGACAATGAAAAAATTATTTCTATATTTCATGATGCTGATGGCCATCCTGTCCGTCGAATCCTGTCAGGACAATGACATCAGCGAAGCGGCCAACCGCGACAAACTGTTCCGTCCGGCTTTCCGCAAAAACGACAATACCGGCAAGGGCGATGCCGACCCCTACAACTGTACGATTTCAGACCTGAACACCGCACACCTCTACTGGTACACCGTGGACGATGCAGTGGGCTATGAAATCAAGTGGGCCATTTCCAACTATGTGGCAAACGGTCAGGAAGCCTGGGAAGAGGCCGAAGCCGGTGTCAACGGCAAGGAACTGGCCGGACACACCGTAGTGACCGACCCGAAGCAGTTCGACTTGACCATCAAGCACCTGAACTACTCGACCGACTACCGCTTTGCCATCCGCGCACTCCATTCCTACGACCCCAACGACGACAGTTGGAAGACCGACCCCAAGAACTCCGACTGGTACGGCTATGGCACCGGCCGCGAGTGGGCCGACTATCAGGGCTTGGGAACGGGTTCGCGCTATGATGTGCCTTTCGTGATCCAGACCTCCGACATCACGAAGACTTCCATGGTGGTTCGTCTGGACCGCAACATCAGCAAATACACTGACGACGAAAAGACCATTTTCCGCGAGCACTTCAACTTCACCGATGCCGACCAGAACATCCTGAAGATTGACTACCTGACCTTCACGGCCTCGAAGTCGACCCCCAACGCCACGACCAACCCGACCTATCTGCACTACGACATTCCCGAGTCGGCATGGGTGGACAATGTGGCTGAGATTACCGTCGACGGCCTGTCGGAGAACTCCGTCTACAACATCGACGTATGGGACAAGGACATCGATGTGCCGGTGGATGCCTGCTACAACTCCGTGATGAAGATGACCAAGGGTACGCCGGGCGCGCCCATCCTCATCAAGCACGTGGTAACCTCGGTTGATACTATCGGAAAGGGCACAGCTGACGAGACGTATGTAGACATCTCTTCATACAACTCCATGAAGCTCGACAACATTCTGGCGAACTACAACAGCGACGTGACCGTGGCCGAGAATCAGGTGTTCTATCTGGAAGGCGGCAAGGCTTACCACTTTACCAGCAATCCCGACCTCTACAAGGGTGTGACCTTCCGCACCAATCCCGAGGATATGGCACAGGGCAAGCGCGCTACACTTTATTTGAACGGTATAATGAAGAAGGGTGCTGAAGTGCAGGCGTGCAACTTCATGATGGGTCGTCAGCCGAACGCCGGCGAGAACAGTACGATTACGCTCGACATCGACTCTCTCCGCTTTATGGATCTGGACATCGATGTGCCGATGGCCACCAACTTCGGACACAAGACCGAAGGTACTGCTGGTGCTTTGGGTAACTATTTCGTGAATATGTACTCCAACGGTATGGGTATCAACATCACGCTGTTTGAAATGAACAACTGTACGTTCCAAGGGCTCATCCGCGGTTTCTTCCGCATCCAGGGTTCCAACAACTTCTACATCCAGCACTTGAAGATGGTAGACTGTCAAGTCTACAACTGCGGTTGGTACCAGAACAATGGTGGCGGCTACAACCACTTCCATGCCGACCACAACGGCAAGCCGAAATCCAACATCCTCAAGGATGTGGAAATCAGCGGCAACGTGTTCTACAACAGCCCGAAGGGAGCACTCATTACCGATAGTGGACGTAACTTGAACTGGGACGAGTCGGTGCGTTGGAATTTTGACATCCACCACAATACGTTTGTAAACTTCCTGACCCCGAGCAATTCCGCATGGTTGTCCACAAGATACGTCCCCGGAGGGTCTACCTTCAAGGTACACGACAACATCTGGATCAATACCAAGAACGTGAATGACGTGAACCGCAACATGGGTTCCAGCGGCTGGTATCTGCAGAAGATTCAGGGTGGTGACGGCAGCGGCAAGGTGGTCTTCGACATCTATAACAACTGGACGACCAACGACGACTATCTGAAGAGCGGACAGCCGTTCCAGACCTACCCCTTCACCGCCACGAAAGACGCTCCGGGTGCATTCGTATCGAAGTGGAAGGACGAACTCGACACGTACTATCCTCACGGAACAGACGAGCTGTCCGTCCACTGTGACACGGATCTGAAGGCCACCGACCTGATGGTGTCGCCCAACCCGACCCACTTCGTAGGTACAGCAGCCGGTTCGCTGGACTACCGCACCGACAACGGCATCGACGGACTCTACTATCAGCAGACGAACAAGGTGTTCAACTCCGCCATCTACAAGAGCGGAGCCGGCGCACCCCGTCTGAGAAACGGCAAGTAACAACAACTCATCTAAAAATACAACGACTATGAAAATACTGAAATATGCAACCGCAGCCTTGGCTGCCGTAGCCATGATGATTTCTTTCAGCAGTTGCTCCAGAGACCTCGACCCGGAAGTGGACGCCATGGGCTGGTACCGCTGCGAGGTCAGCCTCGCCAGTCAGGGCAGCCTGAGCGCAGAAGGCGTGGAAGCCTTCGAGGATGCCGTCAACGAAGCCTACGGTCTGGACCACGGTGCCACCCACTATTTCTCCCACTGCTCCAAGGCGTATATGGAGAATGCGTTCAACAAAACCGTGGCACTGCCGAACAGCGAGAACGAAATCTTCACCAAGATTATCGCTTCCGTAGTGGCCTCGCAGGGGGTCAGCGACTTCACCGTGAAGTTTGCCCTGGAGGAGCAGACCTCCAGCACGAACGCCGACGGCGAGACCGTGAAGGACGTGAAGGAGTTGAAGTCGGTCATCTACAAGGCTTCCGACTGGAAATAGCCGACTGACACATTCACCGTTCACAGGGGCAGGCTTACACAGGGTCTGCCCCTGTTTCCGTCAAAAAAGAGCGTTCCTGAGGCAACAAAAGGCCAACAATCTGCAAACCATGCTGATTTTTCAAGAATCTTTTGTACCTTTGCAGGAGTAAACGAAACCCAAGAAACACTTAAAACACGAAACTGATGAAGAAGACCTTTCTGACCCTGGCCGCAGCACTGAGTCTGAACGCCACCGCACAGACGTTGCCCTACCAGAATCCGGCCCTCACGGCAGAGGCACGTGCCGACGACCTGTTGGGGCGGCTGACCCTCGAAGAGAAAACGAAACTGATGATGGACGTGTCGCCGGCCATCCCCCGGCTGGGCATTCCGGCCTTCCAGTGGTGGAACGAGGCGCTCCACGGCATCGGACGCAACGGCTATGCCACCATGTTCCCCATCACCATGATGATGGCGGCTTCCTGGGACGACGCACTGCTCTACCGGGTCTTCACCGCCGTGAGCGACGAGGCACGCGCCAAGAACCAGCAGGCCAAGCGGAGCGGACACCTTTCACGCTACCAAGGGTTGTCGTTCTGGACACCCAACATCAATATCTTCCGCGACCCGCGCTGGGGACGCGGACAGGAGACCTACGGGGAAGATCCCTACCTGACGGAACGCATGGGACTGGCCGTGGTGAACGGTCTGCAAGGACAGACCTTCGACGGCAAGCCCTCGAAGGAGCGTTACAGCAAGCTGCTGGCGTGTGCCAAGCACTTTGCCGTACACAGCGGACCGGAATGGAACCGCCACACCTTCGACATCCAGCAAGTGCCTGCACGCGACCTCTGGGAGACCTATCTGCCAGCCTTCAAGGCACTGGTGCAGAAAGGCCACGTGGCTGAAGTGATGTGCGCCTACCAGCGCATTGACGGACAGCCCTGCTGCGGCAACACCCGCTATGAGCAGCAGATCCTGCGCGACGAATGGGGCTTCAAGGGACTCATCGTCAGCGACTGCGGGGCCATCCGCGACTTCCTGCCGGGCTTCCATAGTGTATCGGCGGACAATCCGGCTGCGGCAGCCAAGGCCGTAGGGTCCGGCACGGATCTGGAGTGCGGTTCCGTCTACCGCAACCTGCCCGAAGCCGTGCAGCGGGGAGACCTCAGCGAGGATCGCATCAACACGAGCCTGCGCCGCCTGTTGGTGGCCCGGTTCCGCCTCGGCGACTTCGATGCCGACTCGCTCGTGTCGTGGACCAAGATTCCGGACAACGTCATCGCCTCGGCAGCCCACAAGCAACTGGCACTGCAGATGGCACGCGAAGGCACGGTGCTGCTGAAGAACACCGGCATCCTGCCCCTGAAGAAAGCCGATGCACAGCGCATCGTGGTAATGGGTCCCAATGCCAACGACTCCATCATGATGTGGGGCAACTACAACGGCTATCCGACCCAGACCGTCACCATCCTGCAAGGACTGCGCCAGCGTTTGGGCGACGTGCGCTACGTGCAGGGGTGCGGACTGACCCGGGGAGAAATCTACGAAAGCCGCTTCGACCGCATCAAAGCCCCTCTGGGCAACAAGGGGATGCAGGCCATCTACTGGAACAACACCGAGATGAAGGGCGAACCCGTCACCACCGTGACCATCGCCACACCCCTCAACCTGAGCAACGGCGGCAACACCGTCTTTGCACCGGGAGTCAACCTAGAACAGTTCTCGGCACGCTACGACGGTAACTTCATCGCCGAGAAAGACGAGACGCTGACCCTGCGCATCGGGGCGGACGACAAGGTGCGTGTCATGGTCAACGGCGACACGCTGGTCAACATCTGGAAGGGACGGCACCGCATTCAGGAAGCCGCACCGCAGATTCAGGTGAAGGCCGGACAACACTACCGCATCCAGATAGACTATGTGCAGGAAAGCGGCATGGCCGCCATGCAGTTTGACATCTGCAAGAGATACACCCCGACCGACGAGGAACTGCTGGCCCAGGTGGGCGATGCCGAGACCGTCGTCTTCGTGGGCGGCATCTCGCCCCATGTGGAGGGTGAAGAGATGAAGGTCAGCGACCCGGGCTTCAAGGGTGGCGACCGCACCGACATCAACCTGCCTGCCGTGCAGCGCCGGGTGCTGTCGCTGCTGCACAAGGCCGGCAAGCGCGTGGTCTTCATCCACTGCTCGGGCGGTGCCATGGCACTGGCTGAGGAGGAACCGCTCTGCGAGGCCATCGTACAGGGATGGTACGGCGGAGAACGGGGCGGCGAGGCCATGGCCGAGATCCTGACTGGTGAGGTGAACCCTTCGGGCAAGCTCCCCATAACCTTCTACCGCAGCACCGACGACCTGCCCGACTTCCTCGACTACCGCATGACGGGACGCACCTACCGCTACTTCAAGGGCACGCCCCTCTACCCCTTCGGCTACGGACTGAGCTACACCACCTTTGAAGTGGGTCAGCCACAATACAAGAACGGCACGGTGACCGTGACGGTGAAGAACAACGGCACGATGGACGGCACCGAGGTGGTGCAGGTCTATCTGCGCCGCACGGCTGACACCGAAGGCCCCATCAAGTCGTTGCGTGCCTACAGCCGCGTCAGCCTCAAGGCCGGCGAGAGCCAGACCGTGAAGATTCCGTTGCCCCGCGAACGCTTCGAGGGTTGGGACGAGAAAAGCAACACGGTGCGCGTCGTACCCGGCCGCTACGAGCTGATGGTAGGCACGTCGAGTGCAGACCGCGACCTGAAAACCATTGCGGTAAACATGAAATAAGCATGAAGCAAGCCATGATATTCGCAGCGGGGTTAGGCACGCGCCTGAAGCCCCTGACCGACACGATGCCCAAGGCACTGGTGCCGGTGGACGGCGTGCCGCTGCTGGATATCATCATCCGCCGACTGACCGCACAGGGCTACGGCCACTTCGTGGTCAACGTGCACCATTTCGCACAGATGATCGAAGACCACGTGGCGCAGCAGGACTACGCCCCGATGGTGCGCATCAGCGACGAACGCGACCAGTTGCTCGACACGGGGGGCGGACTGAAGAAGGCCGCCGCCTGTTTCGACGACAGGCAGTCGCCCATCCTCATCCACAACGTGGACATCCTCGACAACGTCGACTACGGCTGGCTGGCCCGTCAGCACCGTGCGAAAGACGATGCCGTACTGCTGGTCAGCGATCGCAAGACCAAACGCTACCTGCTGTTCGACGAGTCCATGCGGCTGGTGGGTTGGAAAAACGTGGAGACCGGCGAGATCCGCAGTCCCTACGACAGCGTCCGCCGCACGGGGCTGTCGCAGGACGGCAAACCGCTCCGTATGCACGCCTTCTCGGGCATCCACTCCTTTTCGCCCCGGCTGTTCCGGCTGATGGAAGAATTCCCCGACCGGTTCGGCATCATCGACTTCTACCTCGGCGTGTGCCATCGGGCGCGCATCTGCGGATGCGTCCAACCGGACCTCCACGTGCTCGACGTAGGCAAGCTCCAGTCGCTGGACGAAGCAACGCAATTTATAAAAAACAACACATAATACAGTATGCAACAGAAAATCATTATCCTCGACTTCGGAAGCCAGACCACGCAGCTCATTGCGCGCCGTCTACGCGAACTCGACACCTTCTGCGAAATCCTGCCCTACAACAAGTTTCCGCAGGACGACAAGGAAGTCATCGGTGTCATTCTCGCAGGCAGTCCCTACAGTGTCTACGACCCCGAAGCCTTCAAAGTCGACCTCACCGCCTTCGTCGGACGGCTTCCGGTGCTCGGCATCTGCTACGGCGCACAGTTCATCGCCTACAACAACGGCGGCAATGTGGAACCGGCAGGAAGCCGCGAATACGGACGGCAGAATCTGGCCACCATAGACCAGGACTGTCCGCTCTTCCACGGTTTCGACAACCATTCGCAGGTATGGATGAGCCACGGCGACACCATTACCGCGATTCCCAAAGGGGCTAAAGTGGTGGCCTCTACCGAGACGGTGGAAAACGCTGCATACTACTGTCCCGATGCCACGCTGATGGGGGCATACACAGGCCACCAACCCGTGATGGGGGTGCAGTTCCACCCCGAGGTGTTCCATTCCACGCAGGGCACGCTGCTGCTCCGCAACTTCGTGGTGGACATCTGCGGAGGCCAGCAGAACTGGAGTGCCGACAACTACATCGAGACGACAGTCCGGGAGCTGAAGGAACAAATCGGCAGCGACCGGGTCATCCTCGGTCTCTCCGGCGGTGTCGACTCCAGCGTGGCCGCCGTACTGCTGAACCGCGCCATCGGCAAGCAGCTGACGTGCATCTTCGTAGACCACGGCATGCTCCGCAAGAACGAGTTCACACAGGTGATGGAAGACTACAAGGTGCTCGGGCTGAACGTCATCGGCGTGGATGCCAGTGCGAAATTCTTTGCCGACCTGGCAGGCGCGACCGACCCGGAGAAGAAGCGCAAGATTATCGGGCGCGACTTCGTGGAGGTGTTCAACGCCGAAGCCAAGAAAATCACCGATGCCAAATGGCTGGCACAGGGCACCATCTATCCCGACCGTATCGAGTCGCTCAACATCACGGGCAAGGTCATCAAGAGCCACCACAACGTGGGTGGACTGCCCGAAGAGATGCACCTCTCGCTCTGCGAACCGCTGAAATGGCTGTTCAAGGACGAGGTGCGCCGCGTGGGCCGATCGCTGGGTATGCCGGAACATCTGATTACGCGGCACCCCTTCCCCGGCCCCGGACTGGCCGTGCGTATTCTGGGCGACATCACGCCCGAGCGCGTCCGCATCCTGCAGGAGGCCGACGACATCTTCATCCGTGGACTGCGCGATTATAAGGTGAAGCTCTCCGGCGACGAGGCACGTCGCGTGCTGGCTGCCGGAGTGCCTGCGGAGATGACCGACGGCGAGATTGAGGTGTCGCTCTACGACCAGGTGTGGCAGGCCGGTGCCGTGCTGTTGGCCACGGTACGTTCCGTGGGCGTGATGGGCGACGAACGCACCTACGAGCACCCCGTAGCCCTGCGTGCCGTGACCTCCACCGATGCCATGACCGCCGACTGGGCTCATCTGCCCTACGACTTCATGGCCCGGGTTTCTACGGAAATCATCAACAAGGTGAAGGGCGTGAACCGCGTCTGCTACGACATCTCGTCAAAACCGCCCGCAACCATCGAATGGGAGTAAGCCTCCCGTCAGCGCGGGTTCGCTGAAGCAAGGATTTCGCCGGCACGTGCCAGTGCAAGGTCGATGTGGCTGCAGATATTCTCTTTGCCCAACAGTTTCTCGAAACCGTTGCGGCGCAGCACCACATCGACCTTTTGGTTGACACCCGACAGCACGATGGTGATGCCCTCCTTCTGGCTCATCAGACACATGTTCTCCAGATTGTGCAGTCCTGTGGAATCGATGAACGGCACTTTACGCATCCGGATGATGCGCACCTTAGGGCGGTCGTTGTAGCTCGACATGATGTCCTCGAAGCGGTTGCCGGCTCCGAAGAAATAGGGGCCGTTGATTTCGTACACCTCCACCCTTTCGGGAATCGTCAGGTGGACGAGGTTGCCGCGCTCCATGTCCGCATCCTCATTGAGGTCAATCTCGTCATAGATGGCCGTCACGTCGGTCACCTCCGACACCCGTTTCATGAAGAGCAGACAGGCGCAGACGAGACCGAACTCGATGGCCACGGTCAAGTCGAAGATGATGGTCAGGAAGAAGGTCAGCAACAGCACGGTGACATCGCTCTTCGGGTTGTGCAGCATGGCCAGGAACGAACGCCAACCGCTCATATTGTACGACACCACGACCAGCACACCGGCCAGACAGGACATGGGAATATACTGTGCCAACGGCATCAGGAACAGGAAGATGAGCAACAGCACGACGGCATGGACGATGCCGGCCACGGGGGTGCGCCCGCCGTTGTTGATATTGGTCATCGTGCGGGCAATGGCTCCCGTGGCAGGAATGCCGCCGAACAGGGGCGAGGCGATGTTGGCCAGTCCCTGACCGATGAGCTCGGTGTTGGAGTTGTGGTGGTCGCCGATGACACCGTCGGCCACGGTGGCGGACAGCAACGACTCGATGGCACCCAACACGGCAATGGTCACAGCCGGCCCCACCAGTCCCTTGAGCGTCTCCCACGACAGGGCCGGCATGGTGGCCTCCGGCAGTTCGGAATGGATGCTGAAACGGTCACCGATGGTCTCGATGGAGGTGACACCGGCATACTGCTTGAGCAACAGGGCGACCACCGTGATGATGACAATGGCGACCAGCGAACCCGGCACCTTCTTGCTGACACGCGGTGTAAGGGCGATAATCACCACACTGGCCACACCCATCACGGTGCTCCAGAGGTCTATCTGACCGATGTGGGACAGATAGACCACCCATTTCTCCACAAAGTCGGCAGGAAC
This sequence comes from Oscillibacter sp. MSJ-31, assembly GCA_963651005.1. Lineage (GTDB taxonomy): Bacteria > Bacteroidota > Bacteroidia > Bacteroidales > Bacteroidaceae > Prevotella. Next base: position 65,875 of record CAVJNH010000002.1, on the reverse strand, counting down.
GGCATCCAACTGCATCCCCAGCAAGTCCTTCACCTGCGTGGTGAAGATGGTGACGGCAATACCGCTGGTAAATCCCACCACAATGGGATAAGGGATATACTTGATGATGGTGCCCAACCGCAAGACACCCAACAGTATCAGGAACACACCGGCCATCAGCGTGGCAATGGTCAGTCCCTGCATGCCATACTGCTGGATGATGCCGTAGACGATGATGATGAAGGCACCGGTCGGGCCGCCAATCTGCACCTTGCTGCCACCGAACAGCGAGCAGCACAGTCCGGCCACAATGGCGGTGATGATGCCCTTCTCCGGCGACACGCCACTGGCAATGCCAAAGGCAATGGCCAAAGGAAGCGCCACAATGCCTACAATCACTCCCGCCATCGCATCGGCGGCAAACGTCTTTTTGTCGTAATGTGTAATGGCCGACAGGAATTTCGGCCTGAAATCCAATGTTTTTATCATTATTCTGAAAACAATAAACGAGGATGGCACCGTGACCGGTGTCACCTTATTAATATATATACCTACTTTCGGCTTACTTGTTCTTGAGCAGGTCGCGGATCTCGGCCAGCAGTTCCTCTTGCGTCGGACCGGCCGGAGCGGCAGGCTGTTCCGGCGTGGTCTTCTTGCGGTTGAACCGATTGATACCTTTAAGCATCAGGAAGATACAGAAAGCGATAATCAGGAAGTCGATGACATTCTGCACGAACATACCATACTTCACCTCGGCATCAACCACCTTGACCGACAAGGCCGAGAAATCCACGCCACCGGTCAGCACTCCGATAACGGGCATCAGCACGTTGTCAACCAGACTGGATACAATCTTTCCGAACGCACCGCCGATGATTACACCGACAGCCATGTCCAGCACGTTGCCCTTCATGGCAAACTCCTTAAATTCACGGACAAAACTCATAACCATTCTCTTTTTTCGTTTGTTGGACGGATTGTCTTTGCCTTTCATTCTGCAAACTCCAAGTGGCAAACCTTAGGGTTGCTGCCCCCGGACACCCGGCAAATTCCGTCTCTTTTTCATTTTATTAAAAGAATTAACATCCATTTCCGCTGCAAAATTAAATATTTTTTTGTAACTTTGTACCCGAAAAAGACAAAAAGTGACTTTTATGCCACAAATTTCAGTGATAATGGGACAAAATACACAAACCTTTTAAATATTAAAGAAAATGACAAAAGTTGCAATTAACGGTTTTGGCCGTATTGGTCGTCTGGCTTTCCGTCAGATGTTTGAGGCAGAAGGTTACGAGGTTGTTGCCATCAACGACCTGACAAGCCCCAAAATGTTGGCTCACCTTCTGAAGTATGACACCGCCCAGGGTGGCTTCGCTGGCAAGTTCGGCGAGAACAAGCACACCGTAGAGGCCGGTGAGGACTACATCGTTGTTGACGGCAAGAAGATTACCATCTATGCAAAGCCCAACGCTGCTGAGCTGCCTTGGGGCGAGCTGGGTGTTGATGTCGTGCTGGAGTGCACCGGTTTCTATACTTCCAAGGAGAAGGCTTCCGCACACATCAAGGCTGGTGCCCGCAAGTGCGTGATTTCCGCTCCCGCTGGCAACGACCTGCCCACCATCGTTTACAACGTGAACCACACCACGCTGACCAAGAACGACAACGTGATCAGTGCAGCTTCCTGCACCACCAACTGTCTGGCTCCTATGGCTGCTGCTCTCCACAAGTACGCTCCCATCGTCAGCGGTATCATGTCGACCATCCACGCCTACACCGGCGACCAGATGATTCTCGACGGTCCTCAGCGCAAGGGTGACCTCCGTCGTTCCCGCGCCGGCGCACAGAACATCGTGCCCAACTCCACCGGTGCTGCCAAGGCTATCGGTCTCGTAATCCCCGAGCTGAACGGCAAGCTGATCGGTTCTGCACAGCGCGTTCCGACTCCCACCGGTTCTACCACCATTCTGGTAGCTGTCGTGAAGGGCAAGGACGTGACCGTTGAGGGCATCAACGCCGCCATGAAGGCTGCTGCCACCGAGAGCTTCGGCTACAACGAGGATCAGATTGTTTCGAGCGACATCATCGGCATGAAGTTCGGTTCGCTCTTCGATGCTACCCAGACCATGGTCAGCAAGATCGACGACGACACCTATCAGGTACAGGTTGTATCCTGGTATGACAACGAGAACAGCTACACCTCTCAGATGGTTCGTACCATCAAGTACTTCTCTGAGAACTGCTAAGTCTCTTCCATAAACCATATCATATCCACGAAAGCCGCCCTTGGCAAATGCGCCTCGGGCGGTTTTTTTTCAACAAAGCACTCAGTCCATGCCTTTCGACCTGATTACCATACTCGGCCCTACGGCCTCCGGAAAGACCGGCCTTGCCGCCCGGTTGGCGGTCAGCTTGGGCGACGGCGAAATCATCAGTGCCGACAGCCGACAGGTCTATCGGGACATGGACATCGGCACAGGCAAGGACTTGAAAGACTACGTGGTGGACGGCACAGCCGTGCCCTACCACCTGATAGACCTCTGCGAGGCCGGCACGAAATACAACCTGTTCCAATACCAGCAGGACTTCCGGCAAGCCTATGCCGACATCCGCAGCCGGGGGAAGAGACCCATTCTCTGCGGCGGCACCGGACTCTACATCGAAGCGGTGCTGAAAGGCTATGCTCTGTCGCCTGTCCCACAAAACGACACGCTCCGCCGGCAACTCGACGGGAAACCGCTGGAAGAACTCACGGCCATACTCCAACAGTTGAAGGCACAGAACGGTTCCGCCATGCACAACACGACGGACGTTGACTCCGCCCAGCGCGCCATCCGCGCCATCGAGATTGAGGAGTACAACCTCCATACTCCGACCGCACGGCGACAGATGCCTGCCGTTCATTCGCTTATCATTGGCGTGAGCATTGACCGGGAGGAACGTCGGCGGAAAATTACGCAACGGCTCAAGACACGCCTCGCAGAAGGCATGGTCGACGAAATCAAAGGGCTGCTCGACAGGGGCATACCGGCAGAAGACCTCACCTATTACGGTCTCGAATACAAGTTCGTGACCGCCTATCTCACGGGAGACCTCACCTACGACGAGATGTTCCGACAACTGGAAATCGCCATCCACCAGTTTGCCAAACGGCAGATGACGTGGTTTCGCGGCATGGAACGCCGTGGCTTCACCATTCACTGGATCGATGCCCTGTTGCCCATGGAGGAAAAAGTGGCGGCCATACACCAGTTGATGCGGCAGGAAGAATAACCCTATAATATAATATGTATAGAAGGTGGCAGTAGATGAAAAGAAATGGGGCGTGCTGTATTGCCCCAAACACGGCTCAGGCAAACAGCGCGAACGCATCAAGCGGGCGTTGGACGACCACGGCGTGTATTATGACTTCGTGCAGAGCGAGACCGCAGACAGCGTGGAACGGTTGGTCACCATGCTGATACACAACGGCTACAAGACCATCATCATTGCCGGAGGCGACTCGGCACTCAACGATGCAGTCAACTGTCTGATGAAGGAGGAGCGGCAACTGCGCGACACCATCGCTCTGGGCCTCATTCCCAACGGACTGATGAACGATTTTGCCCGTTATTGGGATTTCCGCGAAGGAAACCTCGACCAAACCGTCAAATGGTTGACCAAGCATCGGGTGCGCCGCATCGATGTCGGTTGCGTGCGCTACACCGACAAGAAGGGCGAACCGCACCGGCGTTATTTCCTCAACTGTATCAATATCGGTATGGTAGCCGATGTCATGAACCTACGCCAACAGACACGTGCCATCCTCGGATCGCGCCTGCTGTCCATCCTGCTGTCTGCCATCCTGCTCATCTTCCATCGCATGGACTACAAGATGCACATCCGGATCAACGCCGAAGACATCCGGCGCAGGGTCATGACGCTGTGCGTGGGAAACGGATCGGGCTACGGACTGACTCCCAATGCCGTACCCTACAACGGCCTGCTTGACGTTTCACTGGTCTATCAGGCCAAAATCGTGCAGATATTCCACGGCCTGTGGATGATGCTGACCGGGCGGTTGCTCAACCACCGCATGATACACCCCTACCGCACGCGGGAAATCGCCATCGAGGACGGAGGGAAGGCGCTGCTGTCCATTGACGGACGGCCGACAGGCACGCCAGTCGGTCCCTACCGCATCACGGTGGAACAGGAAATGATCCGTTTCCTCATTCCAGACTGACCTTCAATCATAGGTAAAAATCCCCTTCAACTGCTCCCCGACCCTTGCCGGGGAGCACGCTTTTACGGCCAATCTGTATTAAAATGCTATGAATTTCAAAAAAAACAGGCTTTTTATTTTGCAGAAACGATGAAAAGCCGTAACTTTGGGGTGGTAAAGTTCCATCGGACAGGATGGACAACCCGATGATATAAAAACCAACAAAACCTAAACAGGAACTATGAGTTATTTACGATTTGAAAAAGCTGTAATGACGAACCTGCAGGAGTCGCTCCGCCGTGAATTGCTGCGCACCAACCGATCTGGGGCTTACAGCAGTTCGACCCTTGCCGACTGCAACACGCGCAAATACCACGGCCTGCTCGTTGTTCCCGTACCGGAACTGGACGATGAGAACCATGTGTTGCTCTCGTCCTTCGACTGTACGGTGATTCAGCACGGTGCCGAGTTCAACCTCGGTCTCCACAAGTACCAGGGAAACCATTACAGCCCCAACGGACACAAGTACATCCAGGAGTTCTCCTGCGACGTGGTGCCGACCATGCTCTACCGTGTGGGCGGTGTGCAGTTGAAGCGCGAAACCATCTTCCAGTGTTATGAAGACCGCATCCTCATCCGCTATACGCTTGTCGATGCCCACAGTGCCACCACGCTGCGTTTCCGTCCCTTCCTGGCCTTCCGCTCCGTGCGTCAGTTCACCCACGAGAATGCCGTGGCCAGCAGGGAGTACCACGAAGTGGAACACGGCATACGCACCTGTATGTATGCCGGCTATCCCGACCTTTACATGCAGTTTGACAAGGAGAACAAGTTCGTCTTCCAGCCCGACTGGTATCGTGGCGTGGAGTATCCGAAGGAACAGGAGCGCGGTTATGCCTCGAACGAAGACCTCTACGTGCCCGGTTATTTCGAGCTGCCCATCAAGAAGGGAGAGAGCATCGTCTTCGCCGCCTCCACCTCGGCCATCAAGACCAGCAAGCTGAAGAGCCTGTTCGAGGAGGAGATTGCCCTGCGGCAGCCCCGCGACAATTTCTACCACTGCCTGGTGGCTGCCGCCCACCAGTTCCACAACCGCCAGCCCAACGACGACCGTTACCTTCTGGCCGGCTATCCTTGGTTCAAGGCGCGTGCCCGCGACACGTTCATCGCCCTGCCCGGACTGACACTTGCCATCGGCGAGCGCGACTACTTCGAGCTGGTGATGAAAACCGCCGAGAAAGGACTGCGCGAACACATGGAAGGCAAGCCGCTGACGGTGAAACTTTATGAAATCGAGCACCCCGACGTGCCCCTCTGGTGTGTATGGGCCATCCAGCAATATGCCAAGGATGCCGGTCGCGACCAAGGCTACAAGATGTACGGCCAGTTGGTGCGCGACATCGTGAAATACGTCATGGACGGCGGAAACGAGTCCATGCGTCTGGACGACAACGGACTGCTCTATGCCGACGGACGGGAGAAGGCCATCACCTGGATGAACTCCACCGCCAACGGCCGCCCAGTGGTGCCCCGTTCGGGCTATATCGTAGAGTTCAATGCCTTGTGGTACAATGCCCTCCGTTTCTGCGCCTCGCTGGAAACCGAGTTCGGCAATGCCAAGTTTGCAGAAGAGCTCGAACAACTGGCCGAACGCTGCAAGCAATCGTTCGTGGAGACGTTCCTGAACGAATACGGCTATCTGCTCGACTATGTGGACGGCAACATGATGGACTGGAGCGTGCGCCCCAACATGATTTTCCCCGTGGCCTTCGACTATTCGCCACTGAATCAGGACCAGAAGAAGAGCGTGCTCGATGTCTGCACCCGTGAGTTGCTGACCCCGAAGGGACTCCGTTCGCTGTCCCCCAAGAGCGGCGGCTACAACCCCATGTATGTCGGTCCGCAGACCCAGCGCGACTATGCCTACCATCAGGGTACCGCATGGCCATGGCTCGGAGGGTTCTACATGGAAGCCTGTCTGAAAATCTACAAACGCAGCAGACTGAGTTTCATCGAGCGACAGATGGTGGGTTACGAAGACGAGATGAACTACCACGCCGTCGGAACCATCAGCGAACTCTTCGACGGCAACCCGCCGTTCAACGGACGCGGTGCCATGGCCTTCGCCATGAACGTGGCGGAGATCCTGCGCACCCACCAGTTGTTGGAGAAATACACATACCAAAAGTAACTAACAGGAGGACAAGACTATGAAAGTATTAATGTTTGGATGGGAGTATCCTCCTCACGTGTTCGGCGGACTCGCCACGGCCAACTATGGCATATCGCAGGGGCTGCATGCCCAGGGCGACATGGACATCACCCTGTGTCTGCCGAAACCGTTCGGCGACGAAGACCGCTCGGCCTGCCGCATCGTGGCGATGAATGCCGTGCCCATCGTATGGCGCGATGTCAATCGCGACTATGTCAGCCTGCGTGTGGGAAACATCATGGATCCCGACCTCTATTTCCAGCTGCGCGACCATCTGTATGCCGACTTCAACTACATGCACGTCAATGACCTCGGTGCCATGGAGTTTGCCGGCGGCTATCCCGGAAACCTCCACGAGGAAATCAACAACTACTCCATCATTGCCGGAGTGGTGGCACGCACCTTCGACTACGACATCATCCATGCCCACGACTGGCTGACCTATCCTGCCGGCATCCATGCCAAGCAGGTCAGCGGCAAGCCGCTGTGCATCCATGTGCACGCCACCGATTTCGACCGCTCCCGCGGCAAGGTGAATCCCACCGTCTATTCCATCGAGAAGAACGGTATGGATCAGGCCGACTGTATCATGTGCGTGTCGGAACTGACGCGCCAGACGGTCATCAACCAGTATCACCAGGACCCGCGCAAGTGCTTCACCGTACACAACGCGGTCTATCCGCTGCCTGCCGAATACGAAGCCATCCCGCGCCCGAACCATACCGGCCGCGACAAGGTGGTCACCTTCCTGGGACGCATCACCATGCAGAAAGGCCCCGAATACTTCGTCGAGGCAGCCAACATGGTCATCCAGCGCACCCGCAACGTGCGCTTCTGCATGGCCGGTTCGGGCGACATGATGGATGCCATGATACAGTTGGCTGCCGAACGGGGCATTGCCGACCGCTTCCACTTCCCCGGCTTCATGCGCGGCAAGCAGGTGTACGAGTGTCTGAAAGACTCCGACGTATACGTCATGCCTTCCGTGTCCGAGCCGTTCGGCATCTCGCCACTGGAAGCCATGCAGTGCGGCACGCCCACCATCATCAGCAAGCAGTCGGGTTGCGCCGAGATTCTCAGCAACTGCATCAAAGTGGACTACTGGGACATCCATGCACTCGCCGATGCCATCTACAGCATCTGTGCCAACGACTCGCTCTTCAACTACCTCAAAGAGGAAGGCAAGAAGGAAGTGGACCAGATTACCTGGGAGAAGGTCGGAGCGTGGATCCGCACCCTCTATCGCCGCACCTTAGGTTGGGACAAGTAACCGAACTATCAACACCATAACAAAACAACAAACAGATTATGAAAACCATTTGTCTATATTTTGAGATACATCAGATTACCCATCTGAAACGCTACCGCTTCTTCGACATCGGTACCGACCACTATTACTATGACGACTACGAGAACGAGCGCAGCATCTGCGACATCGCCGAACGCAGCTATATGCCGGCGCTGAACGCCATCGGCGACATGATCCGCGACAACGGGAAGATGTTCAAGGTGGCCTTCTCGCTCTCCGGTGTCGGCATGGAGCAGTTGGAGATGCACGCTCCGCAGGTGCTGGAGAAATTGCAGGAACTCAACAACACCGGTTGCGTCGAGTTTCTGGCCGAGCCGTACTCCCACGGCCTGTCGTCCCTGGCCAACGAAGAGACCTTTGCCATCGACGTGAAGAAGCAGTGCCAGAAAATCGAGGAATACTTCGGCAGACGTCCCACCGTGCTGCGCAACTCGTCGCTCATCTATAGTGACGACATCGGATCGCAGGCTGCGGCCATGGGCTTCAAAGGCATGCTGACCGAGGGTGCCAAGCACGTACTCGGTTGGAAGTCGCCCCACTATGTGTACCACTGCGCCATGAATCCCAACCTCAAGTTGCTGTTGCGCGACGTGGAACTGTCCGACGACATCTCGCTGCGTTTCAACGATTCCAGTTGGGAGGGCTATCCGCTCTTTGCCGATGCCTACATCGCACGCATCGCCCGTCTGCCGGAAGAGGAGCAGATCATCAACATCTTCATGGAGCTTTCCGCCCTCGGCATCGCCCAACCGTTGTCCAGCAACATCCTGGAGTTCCTGAAGGCACTGCCTACCTGCGCCAAGGAAAAGGGCATCACCTTCTCCACACCGACCGAGATTTGCATGAAGGTGAAGAGCGTGGACACCCTCAACGTTCCCGACACGCTGTCGTGGGTGGACGAGGAGCGCGACGTGAGCTCTTGGCTGGGCAACGCCATGCAGCGCGAAGCCTTCAACAAGCTGTACAGCGTGGCAGACCGCCTGCGCATTGCCGACGACCCGCGCATCAACCAGGACTGGGACTACTTGCAGGCCAGCAACAACTTCCGCTTCATGACCACCAAGCCGTCGAACGTCGGACTGGACCGCGGCATCTACAGCGGCCCGTTCGATGCGTTCACCAACTACATGAATATCCTCGGCGATTTCATCAACCGGGTCAACGCGCTCTATCCTGCCGAAATCGACAACGAGGAACTGAACGCCTTGCTGACCACCATCCGCAACCAAGGCGACGAGATCGAGTACAAGGATAAGGAGATTGAGCGTCTGCGTGCCCAGTTGGCCAAGTATGAAAGCAGCAAGGCCGAGCCGACCAAGAAGCCTGCCGCAAAAAAGGCCACGACTAAGGCTGCAGGAAAGGCTACGGCGAAGAAGAAGGCTCCGGCCAAAAAGGAATGAACCCTATTGCAGGAACCGTCAAAAGAGGAGGGTGTGTCAAAACAGGCACATCCTCTTTTGTGTTTTAGTGACGGTTAAAGAATAACGGCACTTACCGGAAACTAACGGGAGGATGCCGGCAGCGTCTGCGTGATGTGTTGCTCCCGATGGCAGATGCGCACCTCAATGCCGAACTTCTCGTGGAGGTGTTCGGCCAGATGCTGGGCACTGTATACACTGCGGTGTTGACCGCCCGTGCAGCCGAAACAGAACATCAGCGAGGTGAAGCCACGCTGGATATAGCGGGCCACGTGGGCATCGGCCAGACGGTAGACGGACTCCAGGAAGGTGAGTATCTCACCGTCGTCTTCCAGAAAGCGGATGACGGATTCGTCCAGTCCCGTCAACTGTTTGTAAGGCTCATAGCGGCCGGGGTTGTGCGTGCTGCGGCAGTCAAAGACATAACCGCCGCCGTTGCCGCTCTCGTCTTCGGGAATACCCTTGCGGTAGGAGAAGCTGAAGACCCGGACCACCAACGGCCCTTGTGGGTTCCCGGCAGGAGGGACTGACGGCGCGAACTGCGGCAACGCGACAAGACGCTGGAGCAGCCCCATGAGATAGGGATAGGGAAACGACCTGTCGGCCAACAGTTCGCGGAGGTTCTGGATGGCGGGCGGGATGCTGTTGATGAAATGCTGCTTGCGCTCGAAATAGCCACGGAAGCCATAGGCACCCAACACCTGAAGGATGCGGAACAGCACGAAGAGCGACAGCCGCCCGACGAAATGCCGGGGGGAAGGCACCTCGGTGAGTTGCTTCAGCGTGTTGTAGTATTCATAGACCATTTCGCGGCGCAACTTATACGGATACTTGGCGGAAGCCTGCCACAGGAAGGAGGCCAGGTCATAGTAATAGGGGCCGCGCCGTCCGCCCTGGAAGTCGATGAACCAAGGGTTGCCCTCCCCGTCAAGCATCACGTTGCGGGCCTGAAAATCACGGTAGAGGAACGCATCACAGCGTTCGGCAGTCAGGTCCTTGGCCAACAGACGGAAGTCGGCTTCGAGTTTCAGTTCATGGAAATCCAGCTCAGTGGCCTTGAGGAAACAGTATTTGAAATAGTTGAGGTCGAACAGCACACTGTCCCTGTCGAACGCGGCCTGCGGATAGCAGTTGCTGAAGTCGAGGCCGTGCGCACCGCGCAGCTGGATGTCGGGCAACAGACGGATGGTGCGCTTCAACAGTTCCTGCTCGTGCGGAGAGTACTGACCGCCGGACTCACGCCCGTGGCGGACGGCATCGAAGAGCGACACGTTGCCTAGGTCGGACTGCAGATAGCGCAACTCGTCGTCGCTGACGGCCAACAGTTTCGGTACGGGTAGCCGACACTGGGTGAAGTGGCGGCAGAGATAGACAAAGGCGTGGTTCTCGTCGCGGCTGGTACCGATGCAGCCCACCACCGTTGTCCCGTCCGGGGCGGTCATCCGGTAGTACTCGCGGTTGCTGCCCGCGCCGGGCAGTTTGTCCACCTGTGCAGGCTGCTGCCCGCACCATTCCTTGTAAAGCGTGAGGAGTTGTTGCATACAGATTCCGTGGGGTTATCGTTATTGCAGGGTGACGGCCATCAGTCCGACGACCACATCGTTGGAGCACGTGCGGAGCGTGACCGACCGCAGCGACTTCTTCGGGTTCAACGGCATACAGAGCATCTGGGCCGCTCCGCCGGGGATGTCGCGCGAACCCGGCCCGCCAAGGCGCAACGCCTTTCCGAGGTTCCGGCTCACGGTTCCCGTGGCGAGGCTCACCCGGTAGGGACGCGGCATCGGGGCACGGAAGGCTTTGCCGTCGATATAGTAGTCTTGGTCGATGGGACACCAGTTGTCGGGATTGACCAGTGGCAGGATGTCTGCCGTTCCGTCGGAATAGCGTGCCACCACTTCGGCATTGACCATGTGGCTCTGCATGTGGTTCGTGGATCCGGCCATCAACAGCCAAGCCTTTTCAGCCCGCCCCTTCACGGGAACGGTCACACTGTCGGGATAGTTGTCCCACAGCGAGGTGAACACGATGTTCGGCCCCTCGGCAGGCGTGGCGAAAGGCACACCCATCATCACAAATTCGTCCTTCACGATACGCGAACGGAAGGCGGTGTCCACAATCTCCGGACAATAGTCCGGGTGACACCACTCTCCCACTCCCTGCACCGGTATCTGCAGGGTGGTGTATGGCGGACGCGGCGAACGGTATTCCTGCCGGAAGATGTCGGTGACGCTGGCATTGTAGTACCGCGTCAGCTTCTGCTTCTTGAACTTGCGGTCGAAGGTGGGTTCGTCGACGGGGGACACGGTGGGCGCAACGACCGTCTCCGTCAGTTCCACTTCGGGCAACGCCACGGGTTCTTCCATCCACAGCACCTGATGCTGCTCTGCCGTACCTTCGATGTCGCGGTAGTGGCCGCCTCCCGTGTTCTGCCGCACCACTATCTTCAGAGGTTGGCTGAAGTGCTGCGTCACCTCTATCCTGATTTTCCTCCCCATACGGCGGTAGGTATAGGAGAGATAAGGGGTCTTGACCGACGCACGGTCCCACGACGAGGGGAAGCCCGGACGGATGACACACTGTCCGAAGAGGGCCTGCGGCTGGATGCCGAAGAGGCCTTGCAGGAGCGTCCGCGCCGAAATGCCGATGCAGTCGCCGAAGTCGCGGTAGCACTCCCCCCGTGCCGCATCGTATTTGCTGATTTGTCCGAAGTTGGCAGGACTCTGCCCTTCATACATCTGGTCGAGGATATTGCCCATCATCAGGCGGTAGGCGGCATCGGCCCGCCCGGCCTGATAGAAGGCCAACGCCGTGTGCATCACCTCGGCCGCCGCCACGTTGTTGACGCTCCAGACATAGGGTTGCCAGTCGGAGGTGGCGATGGTGGCATAGTCGCCGCGCACGGGAATATGCGGAATGTCCCGGTCTACATAGCGTGTGGCGCGGAAAGCCTGTTCGGGCGAGCACGCTCCACAGTCGATAGGGGTATAGACGGACCACACGGCAGCGTGTTCATGCTTGCGTTTCAGTCCCATCAGGTCTTCATATTCCGCCCAGTGCCCCTTGTCGTCGAGCCACAGGCGGCGGTTCATGGCCGCAAGGATGTCGGCAGCCTCCTGCCGGTAGGGTTCCGGATCGCGTCCGATCAGTTCCGCCATACGTGCCGCAAGGAGGTTGGCCCGGTAGTTGTAGGCCGACGAATGGGTGACCGCCCCACCACTATAATATAGGGCATCGGAAGCCCAGATGCAGCAATAGGCATCGTAGAGGTGGTCGCCGTCGGGGTCGAAGTTGCGCTTTTCCCATGCCAGATGCCGCTCCACTACGGGCCACATCTTCCGGATATAGGCAGTATCGGCGTCGTACTGGAAATGCCAGAGCAGCTCGTCGATATAGTTGAGGTTCATGTCGTAGTGGTGCATCTGGTCGTTGCGGTTGGGATTCCGGCAGATGTATCCGTTGCTGTACATGGGGGTTCCCCACCGTTTCTCGGCACGGGCCAGATGCTGTTGTTCGTCCTGTGCGGGATGTGGCAGTCTTGCCGGCACCGTGTCCACCTGACTGCGGGCATACGCATCGAAATGGGAACGGGCGCGGTCGCCCCAACCCAGCACGTCGCCCAGGTATCCGGCCCGCCAACCGGCCAACGGCATCCGCCAGCCCACACAGCCGTGCAGCCACGTCTGTCCGTCCCAGTCGCCGTCGGCAGCCATCACGAGTGCGCCGCCCAGCGTATTGATATAGGGATCCGGCGTATCAAACTCCACGCGCGAGGCCATTTGCTGGTTGTAGACCACGGCTTCGGCGAAGAGTGCCGCCTGTTGGTCGGCAGGGAGCTGCACCACCTTGTCGAGCATCACGACGACATAGACCGGCGATGCCGCCGGACATTCCACCACCTGCCGTTCGGCATCCTCCGCCGCCGCATCGAAGCAGTCGCGGCGGTCCACGCCCAGGTCTCCGTTGCGGTAGAGCTTCGGTTGCTTCACACGGCTCAGCGTACAGGTCACCTTCAGTGCCTCTTCACCGGCCATGAAACGCCACACGGCTCCCTCCCGGTCGTGCAGTGCGACCACGTCCACCAGCACATCCGTCTTGCCCAACCTGCTGTCGCGCAAGCAGTAGCTGCGCATACCGTCCACATACCAGGCCTTGCACCAGACCACCTGTTCCAAGTCCACTCCGTTGACGCGGAAGGCCACATGACGGTGGTGTCCTTTCTTGGCGACGGCAAACACCGGACGGTCGCTGGTCTCGATGCGATAGTCGGTCGGTCCGCCATACAGCGCACGGGTGTAGCGGTTGTTGCCGTTTTCGCAGACAAAGGCACGCCCCTCGGGTCGATAGCCCTGTCCTGTCACTGTCAGCACGACGCACGACCACAAGGCCGCAAGTGTCGCCCATCTATTCTTCATCGCCATGTTCCTTTCTTTCTTTTCGTTCTCTGCGGCGTGCCACCCACCGTTCCACGGCATATTCCGCAAACACCAGCAGTATCATGATGCCGAGTGCCATGCAGAAAGCCGACAGACGCGAGGTCGTCCGTCCATACTCAATGAGGTATATCCCGTAGGCCACTATGGCCTTCAGAATCCATATCATCCAATTACTCTTGTTCATATCAGTTACAAAGGTACGATTAAGCAAGCAAAATACAAAAGGAAAACTTGTTTTTCTTTTTATTCTCGAGTGGGAGTACCTTCGACGCGCAGCTTCAGAGGTAGTGCAAACCGCAAATCTGCCGGAAAGTTCTTAAAATTCGTTAACACATCGCTACTTTTTGCATACATTGCTTGGGTATATTGAAATAATGTCGTACCTTTGCAACCGCAAACGAAAGGATTGCAACCGAAATGGTGCCTTAGCTCAGTTGGTAGAGCATCGGACTGAAAATCCGTGTGTCCCCGGTTCGATTCCTGGAGGTACCACTCCTCCTTTCATTTAAACCCCCGTTCAGCTGTTCGGTTGGCGGGGGTTTTCCTTTCCACATGGTTGACGTGTTGCCCCACCCCATCATATATATCAATCCCATACGCAGGCTGTCACAGACACACCTCCAGATAAACGCTCTTTCCATCAAAGTAGCACCCACCCTCATACCACCCTTGCAGGCTTTCTGCGAGCGCGATGCAGGGCAAAGAATCCGAGAAACCACCTCTTTTACCCGGATATTTTTCAAACTCATTGAACCACAAAGGTACTTAATTGACTTAATGACCACCTCATGCGCCAACGAGAGTATACCTCAAGTGGCAACGAGGTATACCCTCATTTCCGATGCGGTTGACTTGTGAAAGTCAGCGCAGATGGTTATTGGGAAAAAGTCCGCTTGTAGCGTATCATGATGCTACAAGCGGACTCCTGTTTGATTGAAGAAAGTGCTTCTTCTTTATTTTACTCCAAGTACCTGCTTGGCAATCTCGTTCTCGGGGTCGATGGCCAGCAGCTTGTTGGCATACTCCGTTGACTTGGCCTTGTCTTCCTTCACCACGAAATAGTAGGAAAGCATATAGCGGTAAGCCTCAATCAAACGGGCGTTGTCGGCCTTGTCCTTATTTTCTCTTGCGGAAATCAGGTTCTCCAGCTTCTGGTAGAAGGGCAGAGCCAAGCCCAGCTTCTGGTCGGGGTCCTGATAGGAGTTGACGCGGGCACGCATGAAGGTGGCGTACTCCTCGGCATTCTCATAGCGGTTCTGGAGGTCCTGGTACACCTTGTCGGCGTTCTGCAGTTCCTCTTTCTGTGCGTCACCCTCCATGCCGCTGGCTTTCTGGGTGTGGAGCTGTCCCAGCTTGGCCAAGTCGTTGGCTGTCGGCTTCTCGATGTTGGCCAAGTATTCCTTGTGGTACTTGATGGCGTTGTCGTAGTCGTCCTTGTCGAGGTAGGCCTGGGTAATCTGCTCGATGACACCGGCACGCTTGGCCTTGTTGTCCATGTCGGGCTGGGAGAGTGCCAACTGGTACATCTCAATGGCCTTGTCGCTCTGCTTGGCTCCGTTGTAGGCGTTGCCGTAGTAGGTGTAGTCGAAGTAGGAGAACTTGGCGGAATCCGACTGGTTGAAGAGTGCGTCGGCATATTTCAGTGCCTGGTCGTACTGCTTCAGGTCGGTGCTGTTGAAGAAGGCCAGACGGTTGAAGGCGGCGCTGCGGGGCTTGCGGGTCAGACCGTACAGGGCAATCTCCAGGCTCTTCTGGTTATCCTGCTTGAAGAAGGCGGACATGGCGTAGTCGCTCAGGTCGCTGTCTTCCATCTTGGTCATGTCGGCCTTGCTGTAATACTCCAGAGCCTTCTCGAAGTCGTTGGCGAGATAGTAGATGCGTCCGGCAATGGCGTCAACGGCCACGTCGGGACGCTGTGCGCGGAGTTCCTCCAGCACGTTGATGGCCTCGGAGGGACTGATCTTGCGGTAGACGTTGGCATACTTGAAATAGGCCTCGGGGTTCTTCGGGTCTGCATAGCGGGCCTGGGTGTAGTAGCCGGCAGCCTCACCGCCGTTGTCGGCCAGAGCCTGGATGTCGCCCAGCAGGATGAATGCCTCGGCATTCTTGTTCTTGCTGGCTACCAAGGCGTAGTTGGCGAAGTCGCGTGCGTTGGCGGTGTCCTTGGCGGCATAGAATGCCTTGGCGAAGGCCAACAGGTTGGCGGTGTTCTTCTTGTTTTTCTTGTAGTACGCCTTCATCTGCTTGTCGAAGTCGGCAGGTTTGTTACTAATCATCTGCTTGACGGCAGCCACATCGGCCTCTGTGCCGTCCTGGGCGTTAGCCTGGGCGCTGAATCCTGTCATCAGCGCACCCATCATTAAGTATTTTATTGTCTTCATAGTCTCTTCTTTTATGATATTCTGTTAGACCTTTGTGTTCTTTGTCCCGTTCATTTCACTATCACGTTGCGCGTCGTCAGGTTGCCGTAGGCGGGCAGGAGCGACGAGTGGAAGATGATGAGCTGACCCTTGGGCGACGCGATGTAGTTGCTGAAACCGAACGGCAGTCCGCGGTAGGAGTCGTTCAGCAGGCAGTAGATGGTGCGGATCAGGGGGTAGCTGTCATCGTAGATGTAATACTGGTAGGGCTTGTAGCTATTTTCGGGCGTGGCTGTCTCCATGCGGCTGACAGACATCACGCGGATGTTCTTCTTGAAGGTGACGTTGGTGGTGTCACGTTTGTCGTTCAACCAGTTGGAGCCGATGATGCCGATGGCGTTCTTGGTTTTCTCCACGTAGTTGATGACTTCGGCAGATTGCTCCACTGCCTGGATGTTGGGGCTGTTGATGGGCTTGCCGCCCAGGATGGAGTCCTGACAATAGCGGACGGTGCTCGACTTCGGATGGTCGAAGACCACCTCGATGTCGCCCTGCCTGGAGCCGGGATAGATGTCGCTCCACTGCTTGGCTTCGCCGCGCAGGATGCGGGCGATGTCCTTGACCGTGATGCAGGTGTCGGGGTTGTTCCTGTTGACGATGAGTGCCAGCCCGTCGTAGGCGATGGGGGCGGACTTCATCGATTTGTATCCTTTGTTCTTGAGTGTGTTGAACTCGTTCTTGGTGTATTTGCGGGAGGTGATGACGAGGAACACCTTCTCGTCCATCAGCATCTTCACGGCTTCCGCCTCGTTGGTGTAGATGGCCGTGAGCTTGGCTTTCGGGTGGTCGACGTTGAACATCTCCACTTCCTCGTCGATGATGGGTGCGAAACTATTATCAGAGGCGAAACTGATCGCCCCTGATGAAATAGTGTCTGCACGGAAATTTTTCGGCTTGCTGTCTTTGCAGGCAGCAAGTCCGAAAAATAGGAGTGTCAATCCAACGTATGTGTTGAATCTTGTTGTCGTCATATTCAATTACTGAAGTCTGAAGGTTACGGGAAGGGTGTACTTCACACGTACAGCCGAACCGTTCTGCTTACCGGGAATCCAGTGCGGCATGCCCTGCACCACGCGCTTGGCTTCCTTGTCGAGAGAAGAGTCTACCGACTTCACCACATTCACGTCCGTGATGGAACCGTCGCGCTCTACGATGAACGAAACGATGACACGTCCCTGAATGCCGTTCTCCTCGGCCACCACCGGGTACTTGATGCTCTTGTTGAGATATTCGAACAGGGCAGACTGTCCGCCGGGGAAGGAAGGCATCTGTTCAACCACGTCGAACACCTTGGTCACCTCTTCCTTCGGGGGCTCTGGCTGTGCGATTACCTCTTTGGCTTTCAGCACCTCGCCGGCAGCGTCGTCGTTACCTTTCACGTCGAAAGAACCGATGGCCGTCTTCGTCTTGTTGAGGTCGTCCTGCGACTTCAACTCCTCGTCGGGCTTCACCTCGGCATCCTTCTTGATGACAGGGGGAACGAACTTCACCGAACTCTTCACTTTCTCCACAGGCTTGGCTTCCTCGATTTTCACAGGAGCCTTCTTCTCGACCTTCACCTCTTTCTTGGCAATCTGCGAGAGCTCGACGTCTGCGGAAATCTCTTCCTTGCTGTTTGCTTCAATGATGGCGTTGACACCTACGATCAGGCCGATGGCAGCCGCCAGAATCACCATGATGATGATGGAGTACACATTGCGTGATCCTGTCGTCTTGCGCAGCTGGTAAGCACCGTAGGCCTTGTTTCTTCCTTCGAAGACAAGGTCAACCCATCCATTGTCAATCAAATCTATTTTAGACATAGTTTCTTGCTTTTAGATGTTGTTAATCAATGTCATTTACTTGATACCCTTAGCTTTGAGAAGCTTCATGTCGTCGGGGCTAATCTCGTCAATGACGTACTTACCGATACTGCAAATCTGCATCTCGTCCAGAGCGGCGACCATGTTCTCGTAGCTCGACGCGTCGGTCGGCTTGATGATGATGGTCAGCGTAGGAACCTTCTCGCCGTTGATTTCACCGTTGCGTATCTTGGCCAACTCGTTGTTGTAAGTGGAATCCGGCATGTCGACTTCCTTCTTCTTCTTGTCCAACTCCAGTTTGGCCAGACGGATCTTTGCTACGGGGATGATGCCTTCCTCGGTACGGTGCTCGGTGAGCACTTTACGGATTCCTTCCTTGCCCCATGTCGTTTCCTTCATGCAGGTCGGGTCGTCGTACTTGGGAATACCCTTGATGTAGTAGATCTTGTTGTCGCCGCCAAGATAGATGGTGATGGTATGAGACTCCTTGGTTGCGTTCTTGTCCGCATCGCTGATGTTCTTGTCGTTGCTCGGCATGGTCAGTTGCATGGCCTGCGGCTTGCTCAGAGACGTACAGAGCATGAAGAACGTGATAAGAAGCATCATCATGTCCACCATCGGCGTGAAGTCGACGCGAACGTTGATTTTCTTCTGTTTACTTGCTTTTTGCTTTGCCATTCCTTACTCCTCCGCTTCTTTAAACGATGTAATCAACTGATAACGGTTCTCATCCATAGAGCGCAGTTCCGACATGACGGTCTTGACCACCTTATAAGGCGTCTTTGCGTCTGCATTGATGCAGATTTTCATGTCTTCACCGGCGTCAAGCGCAGTCCTTACCCACATCTGGAACTCACTCATACCTTTCGTACCGTCACCGTTGGCGATACTGTCGGTCGGGATTCCCTTGTTGGCCAGCTCCTCTGCCAGCTTGCTTTGGGGCAGTGACAGATACTGTTCCAACTCGTTCATGGGCACACCGAACTGTGTTGCTTCCAAGAACTTCTGCTGAAGAGCCGGGCTGAGCTTCACGCCGAACTTGTCGGTCATCTCAAGCATCGTGGTCTTCAGATAGTTCACGTTGTCCATGCTCATGAACACCTTCCCCTTGGGGTTGATGGTGATGTTCAGAACATTGTTCTCCGGAACCTTGACCTTGGCGGCTGACTGTGGGGTGTTCACTTTCACCGGCTCATTCTTCACGAACGTAGACGTCATCATGAAGAAGGTCAGCAAAAGCACCATCACGTCAGACATTGGGGTCATGTCTATCCAGATGTCGCTTTTCTTAATTTTTACTTTACCCATAGTGATAAATTTTTAAGGGGTTAGCAAAAATTAAGCCTCTTCCGTGTGGTTTGCTTCGTAAGTCTGAGCAATGGAGTAACCAACCTCGTCGAGGGCGAATGTCAACTTGTCAATCTTGTTGGTGTAGTAGTTGTAGGCAACAACGGCTACCCAAGAGGTCAAAATACCGGATGCGGTATTCACCAGAGCCTCAGAAATACCGAGTGACAGAGCCTGAGAGTCAGCACCACCACCAGCAGCCAGAGCGGCGAATGAACGGATCATACCTACCACAGTTCCGAACAGAGCGGTCAGCGTACCGAGGGTAACGATGGTTGCGATAATCGGCATGTTCATGGTCAGCGTAGGCATCTCCAGCTGAGTGGCCTCTTCGTGGGCCTGCTGGATCTTGGCGATCTTCTGGGCCTTCTTGATGCCGGAAACGGCTTCCATCTCCTTGTAAGCGCGGAGAGAAGCACCTACCACGTTGGCAACAGAACCGCGCTGCTTGTCGCAGAGCTCCTGAGCCTTCACGAAATCGTTGGCGTTGAGGGCGGCCTTGATGTTAGCCACGAACTTGGGGAGCTTGCCCTTACCGAAAGCGGTGTTCAGAGCGAGTCCGCGCTCGATGGACAGTGCGATAACCGAGAACAAAAGGGTAAGGATCACAGGAACGACGATACCACCTTTGTAGATAGTACCCCACATGTTGCCGTCAATGACTTCGCCGTTTGCGGGATTGATGTGGTCCGCGTTACCGAGGAAGTACTTGAAGAAACATACTGCGAGAACGAAGCAGACAGCGATGATCCAGAATGCTCCTTTTACTCCCTGAAAGCCCTGACCTTTTTTGGCGGGGGCTGCTTTTTTTGTAGTTGCCATAATTTTGAATGTAATTTTAGTTATTAATAAAGTTATATATGTTTTTGATTTGATGTTGTTTACGGTTTTTAGACTGCAGTTTTCCAACTGTTTTCTCTCTGTTACCGTTAGCAAAGATACTCATTTGTGGCGTACAATCGGCATAATTAAGAACTTTTAACGTGCAAATGCCCGATTTTTATTTCAACTGCGCCAACGTCTCCTTGATCCTTCGCATGGCTTCGACGATGTTTTCGTCGCTGGTGGCGTAGCTCATGCGGAAACATTCCGGGTCGCCGAAAGCGTCGCCGCCCACCGTGGCCACGTGTCCTTTTTCGAGGAGGTAGAGGGCCAGTTCGCTGGAGTTGTTGACGGTGGTCTGTCCGTCGCTCTTGCCGTAGAAGCTGCTGCATTTCGGGAAGAGGTAGAAGGCACCCTGCGGCACGTTGACCTCCAGTCCGGGAATGTCTTTGGCGAGCTTCACGATGAGGTCGCGGCGGCGTTCGAAGGCCTGGCGCATCTGCTCCACGCACTCCTGGCTCTGGGTGTAGGCGAACTCGGCGGCCTTCTGGCTGACGGAGCAGGGGCCGCTGGTGTATTGTCCCTGCAGCTTGTTGCAGCCCTTGACAATCCATTCCGGTGCGGCGATGTAGCCGATGCGCCAACCGGTCATGGCGTAGGCTTTCGACACGCCGTTGACGATGATGCTGCGCTCCTTCATGCCGGGGAACTGCGCGATGCTCTCGTGGTGTCCCACGTAGTTGATGTGCTCGTAGATTTCATCGGCCAGCACGAAGAGGTCTTCGTGTCCTTTGATGACCTCGGCCAGTGCCTGCAGCTCGGCCTTGGAATAGACGCTGCCGGTGGGGTTGCTCGGGGAGCAGAGGATGAGCAGGCGGGTCTTCGGCGTGATGGCGGCCTCCAGTTGTGCGGGCGTCATCTTGAAGTCCTGCGCGAATCCGGCCTCGACGATGACGGGCGTGCCGCCTGCCAGCTTGACCATCTGCGGATAGCTCACCCAGTAGGGAGCCGGTATGATGACCTCGTCGCCGGGGTTGACCAGTGCCATGACGGTGTTGCACACGCTCTGCTTGGCTCCGTTCGACACGAGAATCTCGTTGACGGTGTAGTCGAGTCCGTTTTCGTTCTTGAGCTTGGCGGCGATGGCCTTGCGCAGGTCGGCGTAGCCGGGCACGGGAGAGTAGCGGGAGTAGTTCTCGTCCACCGCTTTCTTCGCAGCTTCCTTGATGTGGTCCGGCGTGTTGAAGTCCGGTTCGCCCACGCTCATGTTGATGACGTCGATGCCCTGTGCCTTCATCTCTGCGCTCTTCTGCGACATTGCGAGTGTTGCAGAGGGAGCCAGCCGTTGGAGTCGGTCAGATAATTGTGCCATAGTCCTTGTCTTGTATGAGTAGATTTAGTTGCAAAAGTAGTCAATTATTTCTTTTTTACGAAAGAAATCTTCCGATTTTTTCGTTTCCTTAATGAAAATGCAACAAAATGGCGGTTATTTGAGGTGGAGGGTGTGTCCCATGCGATTCTTTTTGGTTTCGAGATAGTGTCTGTTGAACTTGTTTGGCGTGACTTCGATGGGCACGTTCTCGACGATTTCCAGTCCGTAGGCTTCCAGTCCGACGCGCTTGACGGGGTTGTTGGTGAGCAGCCGCATCTTGTGGACTCCCAGGTGCCGGAGCATCTGTGCGCCGCATCCGTAGTCGCGCTCGTCCGCCTTGAAGCCGAGGTGCAGGTTGGCGTCCACGGTGTCGAGCCCTTCCTCCTGCAGCTTGTAGGCCGCAATCTTGTTCATCAGTCCGATGCCGCGTCCTTCCTGCTGCATATAGATGATTACGCCCTTGCCCTCCTTCTCGATGGTCTGCATGGCCTTGTGGAGCTGTTCGCCGCAGTCGCAGCGCATGGAGCCGAGGATGTCGCCCGTCATGCACGACGAGTGTACGCGGACGAGCAGCGGTTCGTCTTCCTTCCATTCGCCCTTGATGAGGGCCATGTGTTCCAGTCCGTTGCTGTTCTGCCGGAAGGGGATGAGGTGGAAGTGGCCGTATTCCGTGGGCAGGTCGACCTCTTCGCCGACCTCGATGAGCGACTCCTTCTGCAGGCGGTAGGCAATCATGTCCTTGATGGTGATGATTTTCAGGTCGTGCTGCCGGGCGAACTCCACGAGTTCCGGCAGGCGCGCCATCGTGCCGTCGTCGTTCATGATTTCCATCAGTGCCCCGGCAGGGTAAAGCCCGGCCATGTGGCAGAGGTCGATGGCGGCCTCCGTGTGTCCGCATCTGCGGAGCACGCCGTTGTCCTGGGCGTAGAGCGGATTGACGTGCCCGGGCCGTCCGAAGGTCTGCGGCGTGGCGTTGGGGTCGGCCAGTGCCTTGATGGTGGCGGCGCGGTCGTGCGCCGAGACCCCGGTGGTGCAGCCCTCAATCTTGTCGATGGTGACGGTGAAGGGCGTGCCCAGCAGCGAGGTGTTGTCCTGCACCTGGTGGGGCAGGTCCAGTTCGATGCTGCGGCTGATGGTGAGCGGTGCGCAGAGCACGCCGCGCGCGTGTTTCAGCATGAAGTTCACCTTCTCCGGCGTGATTTTCTCTGCGGCGCAGATCAGGTCGCCTTCGTTCTCGCGGTCTTCGTCGTCCACGACAATGACGAATTTTCCGTCGCGGAAGTCCTCGACGGCCTCTTCTATGGTATTTACTTTGAGTTTTTCCATGACTTATATGTTCTCTTCTGTTTCAGTGTTACACCTTATTATATATAGGGAGTCGAAATCGGTCTTGGTCATTTCGGCGATGCGCCGGGCAATCAGCTCGTTGTTCTGCGTGATGGCCACGAGGTCTTTGTACAGCCGGAAGCGGAAGCGGCACATACGGAGGTAGAACACGAGGCCGACGGGGACGAGCAGTCCCGTGACGGCGTTGAGCCATTTGCGGCGGAACGGCCGCGTGTGGGCGTGGGTGGCCGTGACGGGCAGGCGGTTGAGGTAGGTGATGATGGCGCGGTCGCGCGTGTTCATCAGGTCGCGGACGAGGTCTTCCTGCTTCCCGATGATGCGCTCGATGTTCTGGTCGTCGCCCGGGCGGAAGAACACCTTGATGGGGTTGGGCAGGCGCAGCAGGCGGTGCTCGGCGTTGTACTCCCGAATCTCCCGGTTGATGTCCAGCAGTTGCCGTGCGTCGCCGAGGTAGTCGGGGTCTTCGATGATGACCTCCTTGCTGCTGATGTGCCGCTTGGTGCGCAGGCCGAGGAGGCGCATGAACAGGGCCTTGTAGAGGTCGATGTTGAACACGACGGAGTCGTTGTTGGCCTTGTAGGTGAAGAAGACGGCAATCGGCGTGAGGACGGCGGTGCCCAGGGATTTCCCGAACCACACGGTCCAGTTGTCGTCGCGCGCCATCTTCATGCCGGTGTTCTCCAGGATGAAGTAGAAGATGTAGACGACGACGGAGACGATGACGGGAATGCCGAGTCCGCCCTTCCGGATGATGGCTCCGAGCGGTGCGCCGATGAAGAAGAAGATGAGGCACGAGAGCGACAGCGTAATCTTGTTGATGGCCTCCATCTGGTGGAGCCGTTCGCTCCGGTTGAGGTAGGCGGAGTAGTCGGCCTTGAAGGTGAGGTCGGTGGTGGCGGCCTGTGCGTTGTCTGCCGCCCTGCGGATGATGTCCTGCTTGATGTCGGCCGACAGCTTGGCGAAGACCGAGTCGAACTGGAGCTTCCCGCTGTGGAGTGCCGCCACGGCCTTCAGCGAGTCCTTGCGGTCGGGCGACGGCTGGTGGAGGTAGTTGTTCCGGGCTTCGCGGTAGACGGCGTGCCCCACGGAGTCGTTGTATTCGCGCAGGGAGTCGAGGTCGTGCAGGATTTGCCTCATTCCCTTGGAACGGGCGTCGGTGGCGATTCCCCCGGCATCGGCCAGGTTGAAGTCGCCGTCGAAGTCAAGCAGGATGCGCTTCTTGGCGAAGGTCTCGCGCCGGTAGGGCACGTTGGCCGGGCCGGCCATGTCCTGCTGCTTCATGTTCTCGAACCATTCGCCGCTGTAGAGCGTCAGCAGGATGTGCTTCTTCTCCGCGGTGGACTGCATGGTGCCCGAGTCGGCCAGGATGATGGCGTGGTCGTCGTAGCCGCCGTTGATGCGGAAAATCATCAGGCCGTAGAGCATTCCCGTCTTGAGGTCTTTCTTCTGGACGTAGATGTTCGAGCCGCTCACGCCGTCGTAGAAGATGCCCTCGGGGATTTCCATCTCGGGGTTCTTCTGCTTCATGGACAGGAGGAGCTGGCGGAACGACATGAACGAGGCCGGGCCGATGACCTCCTGGAAGTAGAAGGAGATGCAGCAGATGCAGCAGACGATGGCGGTGAGCGACCGCATCGACCGGACGAGCGACACGCCGGCGGCCTTGATGGCGGTCAGCTCCGAGCTTTCGCCGAGGTTGCCGAAGGTGATGAGCGAACTGAGGAGGATGGCGATGGGGAAGGCCTGGGGCATGAGCATCAGTCCCATGTACCAGAAGAACTGCGCCATCACGGTGAGCGACAGTCCCTTGCCGATGATGTCGTCCACGTAACGCCACAGGAACTGCATCATCAGCACGAACTGGCAGATGAAGAACGTGCCCACGAACAGCAGCCCGAACTGTCTGGCGATAAACAGGTCTAATTTCTTGATTCGAAACATTCGCAGCCGGGAGGGGTGGAGTTAGAGACCGCTGACGCGGTGGAGGTGTGCCATGTTCTTGTCCCAGAGGTCGCTGAGGTCGTCGATGTCCTCGTCCTCGGCGTAGTCCGTGACGACGAGGTGGATGTGGCCGGTCAGCTCGCTCTGCTCGATGCGCATTTCCCAATAGGCCTGCGGGTCGGTCTTCTGGTTGTCCCATTTCAGCCGGATGTAACAAGGCTTGACCCTGTCAATCACTTCCGCCACCTTCGTGTCGCGTTCGGTCCAGGGTTCTCCCCAGGTGAAAGTCCAGCGGTCGCCGTCTTCCGTCACGCGGTCGGCCATCCATTTCTGCATGCCTGCCGCGCTGCCGATCATGTCCCACACGATGCGTGGCGACTTGGCGGAGACGGGGTATTCTTTCCTCAGAATATGCATAGTTCGTTCTATTTTGAGTTCGTTCCAGTTGCAAAAATACAATAAAATACCGAGACGGCAAAGTTTTTCCCGAAAAAGTTTTGTTATTTGAAAAGATTGCATTACCTTTGCACCCGCTTTTCAGCCCATGGCGGGGTAGCTCAGCTGGTTAGAGCGTCGGATTCATAATCCGGAGGTCGAGGGTTCGGGTCCCCCTCCCGCTACGAGAGAGAGGGGAAGGCGCGTCGCAAGCAGGTTTGCTTCGGCGCGCCTTCTTTCGTTTTGCTCTGCCCCCTGCCTACCCCGGAGAAGCCGCCGCCTCTGTGGTTGCCGATTTTTTTCTCTGCCGAGAGAAATTTTTCTCTCTGCCGAGAGAGTGAAAATTTTGCCTCCTTGCCCTGCTGCCCGGCTGCGAAGGTACGCACTCTTTTCCGTTTCTGCAATAGTTTGACACCGGGACGTGCGCCATTTGTCACCAGTTTGTTCTAAAGTGGTGGGTTGTAATGTGTTACAAAGGTGGTGCCGATGGGTAAAGAATGAAGGGGTGTCATCGTTGTCATTTTGTCATTTTGTCATTTTGTCATTTTCATTTTCGGAAAATGGATTTCTCTCACGTACCTTATATATAAATATTTATTAATAATGTATATTCCCATTTTGCGATTTTCATTTTCAAAATGACAAAATGACAAAATGACAAAATGACCACTAATGACACCACCATGACCTTAGCGAGCGAAAAACAATCTATATAACAGAGAGTTATGTCAAACTGGTGACAAATGCTTGGTTATTTCGCAAAAATGTAGTACCTTTGCAAGACTAATGACATAAGGAGAAAAAACGAATAAGAGATGGTATACAATTTTAGAGACATTGAACAGAAATGGCAGAAGCACTGGGTGGAGATGAAAACCTACCGGGTGACGGAAGACCCTGCGAAAAAGAAATTCTACGTGCTCAACATGTTTCCGTACCCCTCCGGGGCGGGACTTCATGTGGGCCACCCTCTGGGCTACATCGCCAGCGACATCTATGCCCGATACAAGCGGCAACAGGGCTACAACGTGTTGAACCCCATGGGATATGATGCCTACGGACTGCCTGCCGAGCAGTATGCCATTCAGACCGGGCAGCACCCCGAGAAGACCACGACGGAGAACATCGCACGCTACCGGCAGCAGTTGGACAAGATCGGGTTCTCGTTCGACTGGGACCGCGAGGTGCGCACCTGCGACCCCGGCTACTACAAATGGACGCAGTGGGCTTTCCAGCGGATGTTCAAGTCGTATTACAGCACTTCGAGCCGCAAGGCGCAGCCCATCATCAAGCTCATCGAGCACTTCGAGCTGATGGGCACGAAGGACTGCGGCGCACTTGGCACCGAGGAGCTGCACTTCACCGCCACCGACTGGGCTTCCTTCCCCGAGAAGAAGAAGCAGGAGGTGCTGATGAACTACCGTATCGCCTATCTGGCCGACATGATGGTCAACTGGTGTCCGAAGCTGGGCACGGTGCTGGCCAACGACGAGGTGGTGGACGGGGTCAGCGTGCGCGGTGGCCACCCCGTGGTGCAGAAGAAGATGCGCCAGTGGTGTCTGCGCGTGTCCGCCTACGCCCAGCGGCTGCTCGACGGACTGGACACCATCGACTGGACCGACTCGCTGAAGGAGACCCAGCGCAACTGGATCGGGCGGTCGGAGGGCACGGAGGTCGTGTTCCGCGTGGCCGACTCCGACAAGCACTTCACCATCTTCACCACCCGTGCCGACACGATGTTCGGCGTGACGTTCATGGTGCTGGCCCCCGAGTCGGACCTCGTGGCCGAGCTGACCACCGACGGCCAGAAGGCCGCCGTCGGCGAATACGTCGACTACGTGAAGAAGCGCACCGAGCGCGACCGCATCTCCGACAAGAAGGTGACGGGCGTGTTCTCCGGCTCCTACGCCATCAACCCGTTCACCGACGAGAAGATTCCCATCTGGATTTCGGAATACGTGCTGGCCGGATACGGCACGGGAGCCATCATGGCCGTGCCGGCGCACGACTCGCGCGACTACGCCTTCGCCAAGCACTTCGGCCTGCCCATCATTCCGCTGATAGAGGGTGCCGACGTGTCGGAACAGAGCTACGATGCCAAGGAGGGCATCGTCTGCAACTCCGCCTCGGAGAAGTTCAGCCTCAACGGGCTGACCGTCAAGGAGGCCATCGCCGCCACCAAGAAATACGTGGAGGAGCACGGACTGGGGCGCGTCAAGGTGAACTACCGCCTGCGCGACGCCATCTTCAGCCGCCAACGCTACTGGGGCGAGCCGTTCCCCGTCTACTACAAGGACGAGATGCCCTATATGATTCCCAAGGAGTGTCTGCCGCTGGAGCTGCCGGAGATTGACGAATACAAGCCCACAGAGACCGGCGAGCCCC
Organism: Oscillibacter sp. MSJ-31; assembly: GCA_963651005.1. Lineage (GTDB taxonomy): Bacteria > Bacteroidota > Bacteroidia > Bacteroidales > Bacteroidaceae > Prevotella. Next base: position 38,452 of record CAVJNH010000002.1, on the reverse strand, counting down.
CGTTGGGACGCGCCAGAATGTGGGCCTGGGACGCCGAGAAGGGGAAGGTGGTGGACAAGAGCCTCATCGACCACAAGACCGTATTCCCCCTGGAGTTGAACACCATGCCCGGATTCGCCGGGTCGTCGGCCTACTACCTGCGCTACATGGATCCCAAGAACGACAAGGCTCTGGTGAGCAAGGACATCGACGAATACTGGCGCAACGTCGACCTGTACGTGGGCGGCACGGAGCACGCCACAGGCCACCTCATCTACTCGCGCTTCTGGAACAAGTTCCTCTTCGACTCCGGCTACAGCTGTGAGGACGAGCCGTTCAAGAAGCTGGTGAACCAAGGCATGATACAGGGGCGCAGCAACTTCGTCTACCGCGTGAACGACGAGGGCGCGGACAAGGGCAAGTTCGTCAGCCTCAACCTCAAAGACCGCTACAAGGACGTGACCCCGATACACGTGGACGTGAACATCGTGAGCAACGACATCCTCGACCAGGAGGCTTTCCGCGCCTGGCGGCCCGACTACGCAAGTGCCGAGTTCATCCTCGAAGACGGCAAGTACGTCTGCGGCTGGGCCATCGAGAAGATGTCCAAGTCCATGTTCAACGTGGTCAACCCCGACATGATAGTGGAACGCTACGGAGCAGACACCCTGCGCCTCTACGAGATGTTCCTCGGACCCGTGGAACAGTCGAAGCCCTGGGACACCAACGGCATCGACGGCTGCCACCGCTTCCTCAAGAAATTCTGGGCTCTGTTCTACGGCAACGACCGCGACAACGCCGAAGGCGCGCTGCTGGTGGACGAGGCCGAACCCACGAAGGCGCAGCTGAAGAGCGTGCACAAGCTCATCAAGAAGGTGACGCAGGACATCGAGGTCTTCTCCTACAACACCTCCATCTCCGCCTTCATGATCTGCGTGGGAGAGCTGGCACAGCTGAAATGCCACAACCGGCAGTTGCTCCGCACCCTCGTCACCCTGCTCGCCCCCTTCGCCCCCCACATCTGCGAAGAGCTTTGGCACGCCCTCGGCGAGACCGGCAGCGTCTGCGACGCGCCGTGGCCCGCGTGGAACGAGGACTATCTGGTGGAAGACACCGTGAAGCTGGGCGTGGCCTTCAACGGCAAGACCCGTTTCGACATGGCGTTTGCCGCCCAGGCCGACAACAAGACCATCGAGGAGACCGTGATGGCCGACGAACGCTCGGTGAAGTATATCGACAGCCGGCAGGTGGTGAAGGTCATCATCGTGCCCGGCCGCATGGTGAACATCGTCTGCAAATAACCCCGGCGCGCCATGACCATCAACCATAAACTGCTGTGGAACGAGGTGAAGGACTATTTCTTCATCACCGTCGGCCTGCTGCTCTATTCCGTCTCGTTCACCGTCTTCCTGATGCCCTACCAGATCGTGTCGGGCGGAGTGACGGGTCTATCCGCCATCATCTACTACGCCACGGGGTTCCGGTTGGAAAACACGTACATCATCATCAACGGCCTCCTGCTCGTGGTGGCACTGAAGGTGCTGGGCTTCAAGTTCCTGATGAAGACCATCTACGCCATCGTCACGCTCTACTTCCTGCTGAAGTTCGCCCAGGACATCATGCCGAAACAGGAGAACGGAATGCCCGTCATGCTGCTGGGAGAGGGGCAGGACTTCATGTCCATGATCATCGGCTGCGTCTTTGCAGGCATTGCCCTGGCCACCGTGTTCTCCAGCAACGGATCGACCGGCGGCACCGACATCATCGCCGCCTCCATCAACAAGTACCACAACGTGTCGCTCGGCACGGTGCTGATAGCCGTCGACTTCTGCATCATCGGTTCCTGTATGTTCTTCCCGCAGTTCGGCACCTACATCGAGCGCGTCCACAAGGTGATGTTCGGCTTCTGCGTGATGACCATGGAGAACTTCGTGCTCGACTACGTGATGAACGCGCGGCGCGAGTCGGTGCAGTTCATGATCTTCTCCCGGAAATGGCAGGAAATCGCCTATGCCATCGGCACACAGATGAACCACGGCGTGACCATCCTCGACGGCCACGGCTGGTACACGGGACAGGAGGTCAAGGTGCTCTGTATCCTCGCCAAGAAGAACGAGAGCGTCAATATGTTCCGCCTCATCAAGGTGATAGACCCCAACGCCTTCGTCAGCCAGAGTGCCGTCATCGGTGTCTACGGTGAGGGCTTCGACGAGATGAAGGTGAGAGTCAAACAGAAGGAGAGCCTCAAAGCGACGACCCCACCCCAAATTCCCGACCAATGAAAATCGTATTTGCCACCAACAACCGGCACAAGCTGGAGGAAATCCGCAGCATTCTCGGTAGCGACATCGAGGTGGTGTCGCTGGCCGACATCGGATGCCACGACGACATTCCCGAGACGGGCAAGACCCTGGAGGAGAACGCGCTGCAGAAGGCGCGCTACGTGTACGACCGCTACCATGTCAGTTGCTTTGCCGACGACACCGGACTGGAGGTGGAAGCCCTGGACGGTGCTCCCGGCGTGTTCAGTGCGCGTTACGCCGGCGGCGAGGGGCACGACTCGGAGGCCAATATGCGGAAACTGCTCGGCGAACTGGCCGACAAGGACAACCGCAGGGCGCGCTTCCGCACCGTCATCGCCCTGATAGAGCAGCGCAACGTCTGTCCGTGCGGATGCACTACGGTGAAGAAAGTGACCGAGTTCGAGGGCATCGTGCGCGGCACGATTACCCGCGAGAAGCACGGGGCGGAAGGCTTCGGCTACGACCCCATCTTCCAACCCGAAGGCTACGCACAGACCTTTGCCGAACTGGGATCCGACGTGAAGAATACCATCAGCCACCGGGCCGTGGCCACCAGAAAGTTGGCCGACTATCTGCTGGCCGCCATCGGGAAACCAAACGCAGGACAATGACTCCGTTCCGCCACTGCTGTTTCTGGCTCGCCGCCCTGCTGCTGTCGGTCACTCCGGCAGGAGCGCAGATGGGCTCCTGGCAGTACCATTTGGCCTACGGTGAACCGCAGCAGATAGAAAAAGCCGGGCAGGGGCTGTTCGTGAAGGCCAGCGGCAACCTGTACCACTACAACCTCGACGACCAGACCCTCACGACCTTCGACCGCGGCAACGGACTCAACGGCGGACAACTGTCGCTCATTAAATGGTGCAGCGGAGCGCGCCGCCTGCTGGCCGTCTATGCCAACGCTAACATCGACCTCATCGCCACCGACGGCACCGTGACCAACATGGCCGACCTCTACATGGCCACCCTGCCGGGCAGCAAGACCGTCCACCGCATCGTGCCCGACGGCGGCAATGCCTACCTCTGCGTGGGGAGTTGCATCGTGAAGGTTGACGTGGCAAAGGCGCAGGTGACGGAACGCTACACCTTCGCCAGCGACGTGTGGAACGTGGTGGTGGCCGACGGCAACCTCTACGCCAACACCGCGACGGACGGCGTGCAGCGCGGCGCAATGGCCGACAACCTCCTCAATCCGGCCAACTGGCACAAGACCGACCGATTCCCTGCCTCCATCTACGACAGCGACCGCGGCGACTATGAAGCCTACATCGACCTCGTGAGCCGGCTCGATGCCGGAGGGCCGCACTACAACCATTTCAACCGGCTGTGGTTCACGAACGGAACGCTGTACGGCGTGGGCGGCGGCTGGTACGACGGCGGACAGATGAACCGCACGGCGCAGGCGCAGCGCATGGACGGCGCAGGCCGTTGGCAACGGCTGGACCAGCCGATGAAGCAGGATGCGGTGAGCATGGCCATAGACCCGAAAGACGCTACACATCTTTATATAGCGACCTGCGGCAACGGCCTGTTCGAATACCGCGACGGCCAGTGCGTGGCGCACTACACGGCAGGCAACAGCCTGTTGGCGAGTGCCGTGCCGGGCAACGACGACTACGTGCGGGTGGACGGCCTCTTCTTCGACAGCCAGCACCGCCTCTGGATGACCAACAGCGAGACCGCGCACCCCCTGTTGCGCATGGACAGCGAAGGGCAGATGGAGGCCGTAGACCTGTCGGCCCTCTTTCCCGACGGGACGGCCCTCTCCCTCCTGCGCCACCCCATGACCGACCGCAACGGTCGGGTGTGGATCGTGAACAGCCACCACCGCTGCCCCTGTCTGGTCTGCATCGACCCCGAGACCGACCAGGCCGTGCGCTTCGCCACCCTCTACAATCAAGACCAGACCCCCATCCGCGACATCTACAGCTTCAACTGCGTGGCGGAGGACCGGGACGGAAACCTCTGGGCAGGCACCAACCAGGGGCCGCTGATGCTCACTCCTTCGCAGCAGCAGTCGAACGACGGCTTCACGCAAATCATCGTGCCGCGCAACGACGGCAGCGGCTACGGCGACTACCTGCTGAACGGCATCGGCGTGACGGCTCTGGTCGTGGACGGCGGCAACCGGAAATGGATCGGCACGGAGAGCAACGGCGTGTACGTCATCAACAGCGACAACACCGAGGAAGTGGCGCATTACACCCAAGCCTCCAGCGGCCTGTTGTCTGACCGCATCGAGAGCCTCGCCATCGACGGACAGACCGGACGGGTCTACATCGGCACGGAGGAAGGGCTTTGCTCCGTGGTGAGCGACGCTACCGAGCCTGTGGAAGAGGTGGAAAAGGAACACGTGACGGTCTACCCGAACCCGGTCACGCCGGACTACACCGGCCCCGTCACCATACAGGGCTTGAGCTACAACGCCGAGGTGCGCATCGTGAACACGGCGGGCGGCCTCGTGGCGCACGGACGCAGCACGGGAGGCACGTTTGTCTGGGACGGACTGGACAGCAAGGGTCGCCGCGTGGCCTCGGGCATCTATCATGTGTTGGTGGCCACCAGCAAAAGTTCCCGAACCGCCGTGGGCCGCATCGCCATTGTCCGATAAAACCGCCGGAAGAAGTCGGAGGGAGAAGTCAGAGGGAGAGGTCAGAGACAGTCCAACAACTGGCTGAACTGCGTAATCTTCGTCAGCCGTTCGTGCGGAAACTCTTCCGACTGCTCCATGGCCCATACGGCGTGGAAGGGAATGTGCACCGCCCAGGCTCCTGCCGCCAGTGCCGGGGCAATGTCGCTGCGGAAGGAGTTGCCGACCATCAGCGTCTGCCGGGGTTCTACGGCGAGGGTGCGGCACAGCGAGCGGTAAGCCGCCTCCGTCTTGTCGGAAACAATCTCCACATGAGAGAAATAAGGCAGCAGCCCCGACCGTTGCAGCTTGTCCTCCTGCCCCATCAGTTCCCCTTTCGTGAACACCACCAACCGGTAGCGTCCCTGTCCGTGCAACTGTTGCAGGGTCTGTTCCACGCCGGGCAACGGGGCGACCGGGAAGCGCAGCAACTGCTTCCCCATCTCAATCATCTGCAGCAACAGGTCGGCTCCGATGCGTCCGTCGGTCAGCCGGACGGCATTCTCCAGCATCGAGAGCGTGAACGCCTTGGTGCCGTAGCCGAACAGCGGCATATTGGCGCGCTCCACGGCAATCAGACCGTCGGAGATGCGTTGCCGGTCGGTCACCCACGGTTTCAGCATCTCTATCAGGCGTTCCTCGGCGCGGTCGAACCACGTCTGACAGTCCCACAGGGTGTCGTCGGCATCGAAGATGAGGGTGGTCAGGTCTTTTTTCGTCGTCATGCTACGTTTTTCCGTTATGGGGATGGGTGCGGCGATAGTGCCAGAGTTCGATGGAATTGATGATGTTCTGCCAGAGCACGTAGCAGCCCGCGCCCACCGAAGCCACAGGGTGCAGATAGAGATAGGCCACCCAGATGGCCATCGACGTGTTCTTCTGGAACAGGGCCTGTCCGCTGCAGATTTCCTCGCCCAGATGCCGGCCGATAGTCCGCCCGATGCCAAACTGCACGAAGCACACCACGAGGCTCAGCGCGGCAATGGCCAACAGCAGCCAGAGGGGTGCGTGGCTGTGGATGATGTTCTTCACCGTGATGCCTGCCACGATGGTGAGCGAAACGCCCCAGAGATAGAAGCTCAGGTTGGGAATGGCGGCAATGCGGCGGCAGACGGCTTTCACGTAGTGCTGCATGAACCAGCCCAGGACGAGCGGCAGGAGCAACACCATCGACACCTTTTCCAGAATGACGAGGAAGGTCTCGAAGAAGGTGAGGTGTACGGTGGCGGTCAGCGGAGGGAACACCAGTGGAATCATCAGCGCGGAAGCCAGGGCGGAAATGACGGTAAACGTGGTCATGGTGCTGATGTTCCCGCCGAGTTTTCCGGTGACGACGGGCGCGGCAGAGGCCGACGGGGCGATGGTGCAGGTCAGCACGCCCTCCCAGATGAGCCTTTGGTCCGGATCGTCGCCCACGAGGAAGATGACTCCGAGATTGGCGGCCACCAGCAGCACCTGTGCCAAGAGCACCCCGGCGTGCCAGCGGTGGGGGCGCATCTGGTGGAAGTCCACCTTGCAGAAAGTGGCCAGCAGGGTAAGGAACACCGTGACGGGGAACACCACGTCGACGACGGGCGACAGCGCGTCGCCCAAGCCGTCGAGCGGCGGTATCAGATAGAACGCCAGATAGATGGCCATACCCAGCCCGATGGCTACGGGCAGCGTCCAGTCCTTCAGGAAGCGTATCAGTTTCATGTCCTTTCTCGTTTTTCGCTGCAAAATTACTGTTTCTCGGATGAACGGCAAAAGAAAATGGCCTTTTCTTTTGTCGTTCCGCCCATCTTTATGTACTTTTGCACGCATGAAACACCCGACACTGCCCCTCCTCCTCTTCCTCGGCCTTGCCGCGCTGACGGCAGGCTGCCGTCCCGATCCGCCCGTCGCGTTCACCGACGTCGTGTCGCTCCCCGTCACGCCCGTCAAGCAACAGGGCAGCGACCCGCTCTGCTGGGCCTACGCCATGCTGGCCACCATCGAGACGGAGCACATCTGCCGTGGGGATTCCGTCCACCTCTCTCCCTATTATATTAGGAGGCTCGTCGGGAAAGGGCGGCAGCGCGGCATGGGGCACACGCTGCTCCGGCTGATGGAACGGAAGGGCATCGTTCCCTTCGACACCTACCCCGACACGACCCACGACCCACTGCCGTTGCCGCAGCAGGTGTTTCTGTTCGGCGCGCGCTACACGCCGCAGGAGTTTGCCCATAGCGTGTGCCGCCCGGGCGAGTATGTGGCTCTGACTTCCGACCCCACCCGTCCCTACGGCCAGATGGTGGTGGCGGACTACCCTGACAACTGGGAACGGGCGGCGTTCCTCAACATTCCGCGCGACTCCTTGGTGGCCGTAGCCCTGCGGGCACTCCGCCACCGCCATCCGGTGTGCTGGGAGGGCGACACGGGCAACCGCGGCTTCTCGTTCCGCCGGGGCGTGGCCCACTATACGTTGACGCGTCGCCCCGACGACAACCACTGCATGGCTCTCGTCGGACTGTCACGCCACCCCGACGGTCGTCTGTTCTTCAAAGCGAAAAATTCATGGGGCACAGGCAATCCCTACGGCGGCATGATGTATCTGTCGCAAGACTACCTGCGCACCTGCACCGTGGCCCTCTACCTGACGCGCGACGCCTACCTCGGCAGAAGAACGCCTTACTTTGGCAGGTGAACGCCCGTTGCGCTTTCTTACTTGTTGAGTTTCCAGACCACGCCGTCCTTGGTGTCCTTCACCTCAAACCCGGCAGCGGCCAGCTCGTCGCGGATCTTGTCCGACGTGGCCCAGTCCTTGTCGGCCTTGGCTTTGGCGCGCAGTTCCAGCACCATGTCCACCACCTTGCCGAAAGCCTGCTCGCGCGCCTGACTGGTCTCTGCCGCCTCTTCGCGCAGTCCGAGAATGTCGAACGCAAACAGGTGCATGGTATCGGCGAGTTCCTTCAGGTCGTCCGCACAGACGGTGCCCTTGTGGTCCACCAGCTTGTTCACCGCCGTGCAAGCCTCAAACAAGTGGCTGATGACCTGCGGCGTGGCGAAGTCGTCGTTCATGGCATCGTAGCACTTCTGGCGCAGCGACCGGACGAGGTGCTCGGTCTCGGCATCGCTGTGTCCGCTGACGTTGATGCGCTTCAGGTCGGCAATGCCTTGCAACAGCCGTTGCAGTCCCTTTTCCGACGACTTCAACGCGTCGTTCGAGAAATCGACCGTTCCGCGGTAATGGGCGGAAAGGATGAAGAAGCGGATGGTCATGGCCGAGTAAGCCTGTTCCAGCAGCGGATGGTTGCCCGTGAAGAACTGTTCGAGGGTGATGAAATTGCCCAGCGACTTGCCCATCTTCTGTCCGTTGATGGTCAGCATGTTGTTGTGCATCCAGTATTTCACCATCGGATGCCCCTGCGAGGCCACGGCCTGCGCAATCTCACATTCGTGGTGGGGGAAGATGAGGTCCATGCCGCCCCCGTGGATGTCGAAGGTCTCGCCCAGGTATTTGCGCCCCATGGCCGTACACTCGCAGTGCCAGCCGGGGAAGCCGTCGCTCCACGGCGAGGGCCAGCGCATGATGTGTTCTGCCGACGCTTTCTTCCACAGGGCGAAGTCGGCCTGATGGTGCTTCTCCCCCACGCCGGCCAGCTCGCGGCTCTCGTCCTTGGTGTTCTCCAGGGAACGTCCGCTCAGTGCGCCGTACTGGTATTGCTTGTTGTAAGCCTCGATGTCGAAATAGACGGAACCGTTCGACACGTAGGCAAACCCGTTGTCCAGAATCTGCCGCACCAGTTCCTGCTGCTCGATGATGTGGCCGGTGGCGTGCGGCTCGATGCTGGGCGGCAGCACGTTGAGCAGTTCCATGGCCTGATGGTAGCGGTTGGTGTAGTACTGCGCGATTTCCATCGGCTCCAGCTGTTCCAGCCGTGCCTTCTTCTCGATTTTGTCGTCGCCCTCGTCGGCGTCGTGCTCCAGATGCCCCACGTCGGTGATGTTGCGCACGTAGCGCACCTTATAGCCCAGATGGCGCAGATAGCGGAACACGAGGTCGAAGGTGATGGCCGGGCGCGCATGGCCCAGATGCGGGTCGCCGTAGACGGTAGGGCCGCACACATACATTCCCACATGAGGGGCGTTGAGGGGTTCGAAACGCTCTTTCTGTCGCGTCAGCGTGTTGTATATTACGAGTTTTGATTCCATCCTGTCTGTTTGTTTAATGTCTGCAAAATTACTAATAAGGCATCGAAAAACAAAGTTTTTGACTTCAAAATTTGACTTTTCGGCAAATATTTTGTAATTTCGCACCCACTAACGAAACTCTAAACTTACCAAATACAAAGTAATGGCTTACACACGCATGACCGCTGCCGAAGCTGCAGCACTGATCCACGACAACGACAACATTGCCCTGAGCGGCTTCACCCCTGCCGGAGTGGCCAAGGCCGTCACCCGGGAACTGGCCAAGAAGGCCGAAGCCGAACACGCCGCAGGGCGCGGGTTCAAGGTGGGGATCTTCACCGGTGCCTCCACCGGGCAGTCCACCGACGGCGTACTGGCCAACGCACAGGCCATCAAATACCGTGCGCCCTACACGACCAACCCCGACTTCCGCAAGCACGTCAACCAAGGGGAAATTCCCTACAACGACCTGCACCTGAGCCACATGGCACAGGAACTGCGCTACGGCTTCTACGGCGACGTGGACTGGGCGATTCTCGAAGTGTGCGACATCGAGGAGTGCGGCGACGCGTATCATGTCTATCTGACCGCTGCCGGGGGCATTTCCCCCACCGCCGCGCGTCTGGCCAAGCGCGTGATTCTCGAACTGAACCATTTCCACAACCCCAACGCCAAGTTCATCCACGATGTCTATGAGCCGCTCGACCCGCCTTACCGCAAGGCCATCCCCATCGAACACGTGGGCGACCGCATCGGCGTGCCTTACGTGGTGATTCCGAAGGAGAAGCTCGTCGGCGTGGTGGAGTGCGACATACCCGACGAGGCGCGTGCCTTCAAGGATTCCGACCCCGTGACCGACAAGATCGGCTTCCTCACCGCCGAGTTCCTCGTGTCGGAGCTGCAGCAGGGACGGATTCCCAAGGAGTTCCTGCCCCTGCAGAGCGGTGTGGGCTCTACGGCCAACGCCATCCTCGGCGCGTTGGGACAGGACAAGGAAGTGCCCGACTTCAACATCTACACGGAGGTCATCCAGAATTCCGTCATCGACATGATGCTGTCCGGCCGCGTGAAGGAGGCTTCGGCCTGCTCCCTGACCGTCTCCAACGACTGCCTGATGCAGGTCTATGACAACATGGACTACTTCAAGCACCACCTCACCCTGCGCCAGAGCGAAATCTCCAACAGCCCCGAAATCATCCGCCGGCTGGGAGTCATCGCCATCAACACCGCCATCGAGTGCGACCTCTACGGCAACGCCAACTCCACCCACATCAGCGGCGTGAAGATGATGAACGGCATCGGCGGGTCGGGCGACTTCGAGCGCAACGCCTACCTCTCCATCTTCACCTGCCCGTCCACGGCCAAGGGCGGACTCATCAGCAGCATCGTACCCTTCGTCAGCCATCAGGACCACTCCGAGCACGACGTCAACGTCATCGTCACGGAACAGGGCGTGGCCGACCTGCGCGGCAAGTGTCCCGAGGAACGGGCCAGGCTGATTGTCGAGCAGTGCGTTCACCCCGACTACAAGCAGCTCCTGTGGGACTACCTGAAGATTGCGAAGGGCGGCCACACCCGCCACAATCTGCCTGCGGCCTTCGCCATGCACGACACCCTGGCGCGCAAGGGCGATATGCGGTTGACGGACTTCGCCGAATACACAGACCGCCCGTGAACGAGGCCACCGTCCGCTTCGTCCGGCAACACCGGCACGACGACATCCGGCAGTTGGCACTGGCCAAGCCTGCCCCCGACGTGGACCTGAAACAGGCGTTGCAGCAGATTGCCGGGTGGCAGACGGCCTGCCGGAAGCTGCCCGACTGGGCGGCCTGCGAGGGGATGGTCTATCCGCCGCACCTCAACATGGAACAGGCTTCGAGCCTGCCGACCGCCGTCTACAAGGCGCGGCTGGTGGAGCCGTGGGGCGGAGCAGCGGCCTCGTTCGTGGACCTGACCGGCGGACTGGGCATCGACTTCTCCCAGATGTCCAAGGCTTTCGGGCGGCGCACCTACGTGGAGTGTGACGAGATGCTCTGCCGTCTGGCGCGCCACAATTTCCCCCTGTTGCCGTTGGAAGCCACCGTAGTCCACGACCGTGCCGAAGCGTTCCTCGACCGCATGGAGCGCGCCACCGTCGTGTTCCTTGACCCTGCGCGACGCGACGGGCATGGAGCGCGCACCTACGGACTGGCCGACTGCACGCCGGACGTCACCCGGATGATGGCCGCATTGCGGGAGAAGGCCGACCACGTGGTCATGAAACTCTCGCCCATGCTCGACTGGCGGAAGGCCGTCGCCGACCTTGGAAGCGTCAGTGAGGTGCACCTCGTCAGCGTGAAGAACGAATGTAAGGAACTGATCCTCGTCTGTGACGGGCGCGCCTCCGACCGTCCCCGGCTGGTCTGCGTCAACGACGGTCAGGTGTTCTGTCCCTCCGACGTGGCTCCCGACCGCCCCATTCCGCCCTGCGACCATAACGCCCAGCCCCTCTATCTCTACGAACCGAACGCCAGCATCATGAAGGGCGGATGCTTCGCGGAGGTGGAGCGCGCCTTCGGTCTGCGGCAGGTGGCCGCCAATTCCCACCTGTTCCTGGGTGCTGTCCCCGTGGCCTCGTTCCCCGGCAGAGGCTTCGTCGTGGATCGGCAGTGCCCCGTCAACAAGCATGAACTCCGACTGGCGTTGGCCGGCATCGACCGGGCGAATGTCGCCGTGAGGAACTTCCCGATCTCGGCAGAGGCGTTGCGGAAAAAGCTCAAGCTGAAAGACGGGGGAGACCGCTACCTCTTCGGCACGACGCGCTCCGACGGCACGCGCGTCCTGTTCCTCTGCCGTAAAATGCACCCTTAACTCCCTGCTCCCTTCGTTGCCCAACCCCCATTGTCCCCGGTCGCCTGTTTTTTTCTCTGCCGAGAGAAATTTTTCTCTCTGCCGAGAGAGTGAAAATTTTGCCTCCTTGCCCTGCTACCCGGCGACAAAGGTACGAACTCTTTTCCGTTTCTGCAATGGTTTGACACCGGGACGTGCGCCATTTGTCACCAATTTGTTCTAAAGCAGTGAATTAAAGGACGTTGCAAAAGCGGTGCTTACGTGGTCGCAAATAAAGGGCGGTCAAAGCGGTCATGGTCAAATCGGTCAAATTCAAAATGAAAAATCGCAATATAGAAATACACATTATTAATATATATTTATATATAAGGTTCGCGAGAGTTTTTCGTTTCCGAATCGAATTTGACCGATTTGACCATGACCGCTTTGACCGCTTTGACACGACCGCCAGAGGGCTTAGTGGGAGAAAACCACGGCTTCCTGCAATCCCGACATGATTTTTTTCGGCGTTTGTATCGTGCTCATTCTCAGTGCCGTTGGACAAAATGTTGCAACTCTCTGGACAAAATGTTGCAACAAGTGGTGATTTTTTGGCCGTAATGTCGGAAAAAGGTCGTACCTTTGCGGCAGAAACAACTAAAGACACATCGGACATGAAGCATCCTCTGTTCCTCCAAGGGCTCGCCGCAGCCATACTGACGCTCTGCGCCGCCTGCACTGCCGACCTCGGCGACACGCTCGCCGAGCCGCAACCACTCGTATTCTCTGCCGTACGGGGGGGGTAACGGTATCTACCCGTGCTGCCACTAACGGCACGTGGGAGGGCACGGAAGCGGTGGCCATCAAGATTGGCACGGTGGTGAAGAAGTACAAGGTGGCTTCCACCGGCGCACTGACCCCCGACGACAGCGAAACCCCGTTCTACCGCACGAGCACGAGCGACATTACCTACACGGCGTGGTATCCGTACAGCGACGAGGAGCCTACCAAACCCACCATCGTCACCGACCAAAGCGACACGGAGGCGCAGGAGAGCTGCAACCTGATGACGGCCAGCGGCAAAGCGGTCAACGGACAGACCGCCACCATCCAATTCATCCACAAGGCAGCCCGGCTCCGGTTCTATCTCACCGACCCGGAGAGCGACAACGCTCCCGTCACCGGGGCTATGGTCACAGCCACCATTGGCAGCGACACCTACACCGCCCACGAAGACGGCAACGGCTACTACTCCCTCCTCGTCGCTCCGGGGAAGTCGGTCACCAATGGGAAGGACTTCCTCACCATTACCGCCAGCGGAAAAACCTACAAGGCCACTGCCCCAGCGAAGGCAACCTTCATAGCGGGCAAGAGCTATAACTACACCTTTGCCTTGAAACGCCCTCCGTACCTCACCTTCACGGCTGCTTCCGAACAGGGCTTCAAGATGACGAAAACAGGTACTGCCCCAGGCGGCAAATTCGAATATTCCATAAACAACGGCGAATGGACGACCGTCACCGCCGGGACAGAAGTGACGTTCGGTGGGGAGACAGGGACGCTGAGACTTCGTGGGAATGCGTCTCTCGGAACAGGTATAAGTGGGGGACATTGGTCCATTTCTTTCACAAATGACGCAGTTCTCGTGGCCGCATCTGGGGACATTCGGACACTGGTCAACTATAAGGAGTACGACACCGTAAATACTGGGAATGTGGAATTTAGATGCCTGTTCAAAGGCTGCACTGCGCTTGAAACGGCTCCCGAACTTCCGGCGACGACACTTCAAACGAACTGCTACTACTATATGTTCAATGGCTGCACTAACCTCAAGAAAGCCCCGGAACTGCCGGCAACGACACTTGCAACGAGCTGCTACGCCTATATGTTCCAAGACTGCACTGCGCTTGAGAAAGCCCCGGAACTGCCGGCAACGACACTTGTGACAAACTGCTACGGCAACATGTTCTCCGGCTGCAAAAACCTCAAAGAAGTGACCATAAAAGCAACAGAAATCGCAGATGGGGTTACCCTTGAAGGAACTTATGGAGCTTTAAACTGGTGGCTTCAAGGCGTGGCTTCTGAGGGCACTATCCATAAAAAAGCAGCATTGACGTTGACCAGCGAGTCCATAAGCGGCATTCCCTCCGGATGGACAGCAGTAAACGATGTCACCGACTGAGCAGATGCGGAATCGGCTCAAAACAGCGTTAAATATGCACAAAATCGGGTCAGTTTGACCCGATTATTGGCAAAAAATGCGTACCTTTGACCCGATTAACGAGTACGGAGCATGACAACAGCTCTGTTTCAGCGAATTAAAAGGGAAAAAAGATGCCATCAATAGAAATCAAGCGCGTAGACAGCCGGAAACTGCTGGAAGACTTCATACAATTCCACTATGACCTGTATCGGGGCAACAAATATGACGCTCCGAACCTGTACAGCGACGAGAAACACACGCACAACAAGAAGAAAAATGCGGCGTTCGAGTTCTGCGAAGCCGAGTATTTCCTGGCCTACAAGGACGGGAAGGTGGCTGGGCGCGTGGCCGCCATCATCAACCGGCGGGCCAACGAACGCTGGCAACGGAAGAGCGTGCGCTTCGGGTGGATTGACTTCATCGACGACATCGAGGTGTCGAAAGCCCTGTTCGATGCCGTGGCGCAGTGGGGACGGTCGAAGGGAATGACGGAGATGGTGGGGCCGCTCGGCTATTCGGACATGGATCCGGAGGGCATGCTCATCGAGGGCTTCGACCAACTGGGCACCATGGCCACCATCTACAACTACCCCTACTACCCCGAACACATGAAGCAGATGGGCGGATGGGAGAAGGACAACGACTACGTGGAGTTCAAGATTCTCGTGCCGAAGAACGGGGAGATGCCCGAGAAATACGGGAAGATAGCCCAACTGGTGATGAAACGCTACAACCTGCACGTGAGGAAAGTCAAACGCCACGAGGTGTTCGGCAAGGAGCAGGTGGGGCGCAAGGTCCTCGACGTGGTCAACCAGACCTTCGGCAACCTCTACGGCTATTCGCAGATGACGGAAGGACAGATTGACGAGTACCTCAAGATGTATTTCCCGGTGCTCGACCTCAACCTCGTCACGCTGATAGAGGACTGGAACACGCCCGACCACAAGCTGGTGGGCGTGGGAATCACCATCCCCTCCCTGACCGCAGCCCTGCAGAAATGCCGCAACGGACGGCTGTTCCCGTTCGGCTGGTGGCACCTGCTGAAGGCACTGAAGTTCCACAAGACCCACATCGTCGACCTCATGCTCATCGGCATCCTCCCCGAATACCGCAACAAGGGAGCCAATGCGCTGCTCTTCTACGACCTCATTCCCTGGTACCAGAAATACGGCTTCGAGTGGGGGGAGACCAACGTGGAGATGGAGACCAACGAGAAGGTGCAGAGCCAATGGCAGTACCTCAACTACGTGCAGCACAAACGCCGCCGCTGTTTCAAAAAGAACATCTAACCGGAACCTATGACCGAAGACCACAAAATAAACGAAGAGACCGTCAGATACGACGACGACAACATCCGGCACCTGTCGGACATGGAACACGTGCGCACCCGACCCGGAATGTACATCGGCCGCCTGGGCGACGGTGCACTGGCCGAGGACGGCATCTATGTGCTGCTGAAGGAAGTCATCGACAACTCCATCGACGAGTTCAAGATGAACGCGGGCGACCGCATAGAAATCAACATCGAAGACCAGCTGAGAGTGTCGGTGCGCGACTACGGGCGCGGCATTCCGCAGGGGAAGCTCATCGAGGCCGTCAGCATGCTGAACACGGGCGGCAAATACGACTCCAAGGCGTTCAAGAAGTCGGTGGGACTCAACGGCGTCGGCGTGAAGGCCGTCAATGCGCTGAGCAGTTGCTTCAAGGTGGAATCGTACCGCGACGGACAGGTCCGGAGGGCCGTCTTCGAGCGCGGCCAGCTGCAGAGCGACCAGACGGAACAGACGGACGACGAGAACGGCACGTACATCTTCTTCGAGCCCGACAACACCCTGTTCGTCAACTACCAGTTCCACAACGACATCGTGGAGAACATGCTCCGCAACTACACCTACCTCAACACGGGACTGACCATCATGTACAACGGACGGCGCATCCTCAGCCGCCACGGTCTGGAGGACTTGCTGAAGGACCGCATGACCAACGACCCGCTCTACCCCATCATCCACCTGAAGGGCGAGGACATCGAGATTGCCTTCACGCACGCCAACCAGTACGGCGAGGAATACTACTCGTTCGTCAACGGACAGCACACCACGCAGGGCGGCACCCACCAGAGTGCCTTCAAGGAGCATATTGCCAAGACCATCAAGGAGTTCTTCGGGAAGTATGAATACGGCGACATCCGCACCGGACTCGTGGCCGCCATCGCCATCAACGTGGAGGAACCGATGTTCGAGAGCCAGACCAAAATCAAGCTGGGCTCCCTGACCATGTCGCCGAACGACGGGGTCTCCATCAACAAATACGTGGGCGACTTCGTCAAGCAGGAGGTGGACAACTACCTCCACATCCACGGCGACGTGGCCGAAATCATCGAACAGAAGGTGAAGGAGAGCGAACGCGAGCGCAAGGCCATGGCCGGTGTGACCAAAATCGCGCGCGAAAGGGCCAAGAAGGCCAACCTCCACAACCGGAAACTGCGCGACTGCCGCATCCATTTCAGCGATGCGAAGAACGACAGGAAGGAGGAGAGCTGCATCTTCATCACCGAGGGAGACTCCGCCAGCGGCAGCATCACCAAGAGCCGCGACGTCAACACGCAGGCCGTGTTCTCCCTGCGCGGCAAACCCCTGAACTCGTTCGGGCTGACCAAGAAGGTGGTCTATGAAAACGAGGAGTTCAACCTCCTGCAGGCCGCCCTCGACATCGAGGAGAGCCTGGACACGCTCCGCTACAACAAGGTGATTGTGGCCACCGATGCTGATGTGGACGGCATGCACATCCGCCTGCTCATCATCACCTTCTTCCTGCAGTTCTTCCCGGAACTGGTCAAGAAGGGACACGTCTACGTGCTGCAGACCCCCTTGTTCCGGGTGCGCAACCGCCGCACGAAAATCAAGGACAAGCAGGTGGTGGCCGAGGCGGAAGCCAAGGCGGACGGACGGAAGACGGACTTCATCACGCGCTACTGTTACAGCGAGGAGGAGCGCGTCAACGCCATACGGCAACTGGGACCCGACCCGGAGATTACCCGGTTCAAGGGTCTCGGGGAAATCAGTCCCGAGGAGTTCGCCGGCTTCATCGGACCGGACATCCGGCTGGAACAGGTGACGCTCCACAAGAACGACCAGGTACAGAAACTGCTGGAATACTACATGGGCAAGAACACGATGGAGCGTCAGAACTTCATCATCGACAATCTGGTCATCGAGGAAGACCGCCCGGAAGATGTTTATGAATAACGGAAACGACATGATTTCAAGAAAATATTTCCTGCTGTTGCTGCTGGCACTGCCCTTGTGCGGCCAGGCACAGCTGCGCGTCAACACACGGGGCGAGGCCATGCGCAAGCTGCAGATTGCCGAGATGGCCATCAGCAACCTCTACGTCGACACGGTCGACGAACAGCGGCTGGTGGAGGACGGCATACGCGGGATGCTGGAGCAGCTCGACCCGCACAGCAGCTACCTCACGGCCAAGGAGGTGGCAGAGAGCAACGAACCGCTCCAAGGCAACTTCGAGGGCATCGGGGTGCAGTTCAACCTGTCGGAAGACACCCTGCTCGTGATACAGCCCGTGGTGGGCGGCCCTTCGGAGAAGAAGGGCATCGTGGCCGGCGACCGCATCGTGACGGTCAACGACACGGTCATCGCCGGCGTGAAGATGTCGCGCGAGGACATCGTGCGTCGGCTGCGCGGACGCAAGGGCACCAAGGTGCGGCTGGGCGTGGTGCGCCGGGGCATCAGGGACTTGCTCCATTTCGAGATTGTCCGCGACAAGATTCCGGTGAAGACCATCGATGCCTCGTACATGATACGGCCGACGGTGGGCTACATCCGCATCGGCAGTTTCGGCGCACAGACCCACGAGGAGTTCATCGAACGGCTGAAGACGCTGAAAGCGCAGGGCATGGCCTCCCTCATCCTCGACCTGCAGGGCAACGGCGGCGGCTATATGCACCCGGCCATTGCCGTGGCCAACGAGGTGTTGCAGTCCGGCGACCTTATCGTGTACGTGAAAGGGCGGCAGTCGGCACGGAAAGACTATAACGCCCATGGGAAGGGGGCCTTCGAGGAAGGGAAACTGGCGGTGCTGATCGACAGCTATTCCGCCTCGGCAGCCGAAATCCTGACCGGGGCCATACAGGATCAGGACCGCGGCATCGTCGTCGGACGGCGGTCTTTCGGAAAGGGACTGGTGCAGCGACCGGTCGACCTGCCCGACGGATCCATGATTCGGCTGACCATTGCCCACTATTTCACGCCCTCCGGACGCTGCATCCAGAAGCCTTACGTCAAAGGCAAGGCGGAGGATTACGCGATGGACGTGTACAACCGGCTGGCCAGCGGAGAACTGCAACATGCCGACAGCATCCATTTTGCCGACTCGCTGAAATGCTACACGCTGCGTGAACACCGCACAGTATACGGCGGAGGCGGCATCATGCCCGACTATTACGTGCCGCTCGACACCACGGTCTACACGCCGTTTTACCGCGAGTTGGCCGCCAAATCGTACATCATCAACACCAGTCTGCGCTACGTAGACCGCCACCGCAAGCAACTGCTCGGACAGTTCCCTGCCTTTGACGGGTTCAAGAGCAGCTACGAGATTCCCCAGGAGGTGCTGGACCGGATGCTGGCGGAGGCTGAAAAGGACGGGGTCAAGCCCAAGGACGAGGCCGAACGGCAGAAGACGCTGCCCGTCCTGCGCCTGCAACTGAAGGCACTGGTGGCCCGCGACCTGTGGGACATGGACGAGTACTTCTCCATCGTGAACGAGAAGAGCGACATCGTGATGCGGGCACTCCAGTTGTTGCAACAGTAATTTCCGCCTCATTTCCCATGACGTACCGTTCCCTTTGGCACCGGCTGGAAGCCGCCTATGGTGAGGGCGAGGCGAAAGCCATTGCCCGCATGGTTTACGAGGTGCGGTACGGCCTGTCGTTCAGCGACCTGCTGCTCGGACGCGATGCGGAGGCGGACGACGGGGACTTGCAGCAGATTGCCGCGCGGCTGGAACAGCACGAGCCGGTGCAGTATGTGTTGGGAGAGACGCAGTTCTGCGGCCATACGTTCCGTACCGACCGCCGCGCCTTGATTCCGCGCCCGGAAACAGAAGAACTCTGCCGATGGATGCTTGCCACTCCTTTCGGGAGTTTGCTCGACATCGGCACAGGCAGCGGTTGCATCGCCGTCACGATGGCACTGGCTTGTCCGGAGGCGCAGGTGGAGGCTTGGGACCTTTCCGCCGAGGCACTCGCGCTGGCCGCCGAGAATGCCGAAGCACTGCACGCCCGCGTCACTTTCATGCAGCGTGATGCGTTGGCCACAGAAAGAGAAGACGCTGGCCGCTACGACCTCATCGTGAGCAATCCCCCTTACATCTGCCGCCGGGAAGCCGAGGCGATGGAGCCTCATGTGCTGGACTACGAGCCGCACCAGGCCCTCTTCGTGCCCGACGACGACCCCTTGCGCTTCTACCGTGCCATTGCCCGTTATGGGCAGACGGCACTCCGTCCGCAAGGCCACCTTTACTTTGAAATCAATCCGCGCTTTGCCGACGACCTGTGTACGATGCTTCGCGACGCAGGCTTCCGCGACGTGACCGTCCGTCACGATGCTTTCGGCAAGACGCGCTTCATCCGTTGCTGCCTATGAACACCATGACCGAACAGGAAGCCTTTCTCCGTCTGGCCGCGCTCTGCGCCCAGGCCGAACACTGCGAGTACGAGATGCAGGAGAAGATGCGCCGCTGGCAACTGCCCGACGAGGCCCAGGCGCGGGTGATGCAACGCCTCGTCAGCGAACGCTACGTGGACGACGGACGTTACGCGCGGGCCTTTGCCAACGACAAGGTGAAGTACAACAAATGGGGGCGACGCAAGGTGGAACAGGCCCTGTGGCAGAAACACATTGCCGACGACATCCGCCAACAGGTGCTCGACGGCATCGGGGACGGGGACTATCTCGCCGTCCTGCGTCCGTTGCTGCAACAGAAACGGCGTTCCGTCAAAGCCCGCAACGACTATGAGCTGCGCATGAAACTCGTGAAATTTGCCCTTGGCAGGGGCTTCACCATGGACATCATCCGACAGTGTATCAGTGCCGACGATGCAGAAGATTACGATATGGAGTAGGTTGCTCGACATCATCCAGCCCCGTTTCTGCAGCATCTGTGACCGGCGGTTGGGAGTCGGCGAGCGGGCCGTCTGTGCCGGATGCGCTCTCCAGTTGCCGCGCACCCACTTCGGGAAAAAGCCGGACGACAACGCGATGACCCTGTTGTTTCAAGGCATCGTGCCCGTGGAAAAGGCGGTCGCACTGACCTATTTCATGCCGCACAGTCCGTCCGCACGCCTCGTCTACGACATCAAATACCACCGCCACCCCGACTATGCGGTGACCGTCGGCGAACTGATGGCCTCCGAACTGCTGTCCACCGGATTCTTTTCCGACATCGATGTGCTGGTGCCCGTACCGCTGGCCCGCCACAGGCTACGTCAACGGGGCTACAACCAGAGTGAGCGTCTGGCCTACGGCGTTTCCCGCATCACCTCCATCCCGGTGCTTGCCACGGCGCTGCGACGCAAGCGTTTTGTCAAGAGCCAGACCACACTGGGGCATTTTGACCGCCACAAGAACGTGGAAGATATGTTTGAACTGGCCGATGCCGCGGCACTGTCGGGCCGCCACATCCTTCTGATAGACGATGTCTGCACCACCGGAGCGACCCTCATGGCCTGCATCGAGACGATACAGGCGGCCACGGCAGTCCGGTACAGTATCCTAACGTTTGGACTGACGGACCACTGACTTGGCAGGGGCAGCCCCTTCCCCGTCATCCTGCCATTGCGGCACGATGCCCTCGCCGCTGTCCGTCACCTCCATGTCCAGCTCCGGTAGGTCGTTGCCGTCGTCCGGCTTGTAGGGAACCTCCACTTCCGGCTTATGCACCGACACCTCGACCATGGCCACGCCCTGTGCCGTAATGCCCAGTTCGCGGGCGGCACGGTAGGAGAGGTCTATGACGCGCCCGCGGACAAAAGGCCCGCGGTCTATCACGCGCACGACCACCGCCTTGCCGTTGGCCGGATTCTTCACCTTGAGGAGCGTCCCGAAGGCGTGTGTGCGGTGGGCGCAGACCAGACTGTCGTTGTGGAGGCGTTCTCCACTGGCGGTACGTATCCCGTTCGAACGTTTGGAATAGAAGGTTGCCTTACCCTTCTGTTGTGCTGACGCAGTCATTCCGCAAGCAGCAAGCACCGCCACTGGGACGGCATAAAGGCATTTCCGTAGGATTTTTAGTTGTTGTAAGATGCTTCTGATATTCACAATTATACCCATTTCTCGCGTACAAAGGTACGATTAAGCGAGCGAAAAACCAAATTTATTTGAGTCTTTCCGAGCGTGAGTACCTTCGGCCGCAGGCCAGAGGTACGATTAAGCGAACGAAATGCAAAAGAAAAACGAGTTTTTCTTTTCATTTCCGGGCGAAAGGTGTACCTTTGCAGACAAAACAAACTGCGACTATGACTCGAAACATTTATTTTTTGATGCTGTCATTGCTGCTGTACTGCGGCAATGCGACCGCCCAGAAACGGGCAAAATATGAATTCAAGCGCAACCTGCCCGTCTATGCCGACTCGCTGATTGCCGACCTGACCTTTCCGTTGGCCTGGGGAAACAGCGACATCCGCGATTTCGGAGCGTGGCGGAAAGCGGCCAGGCAGAAGGTGTTCGACTGTATGCTGATGCCCCCACCTCCACCTGCCAAAGGCTACGAGACGGAAGTCCTGTGTGAGGAGCAGCGCGACGGCTACAAGGCTTTCAAGATTGCAATCCGTCTCTCACGCTACTACACCGTTCCTGCCTATGTGCTCATTCCGGACGGGAAGGGGCCTTTCCCTGCCGTCAACCTGCTCCACGACCACGGCGGACATCTCTTCATCGGGAAAGAGAAGATGATCCGTCCGTTGGCCTGTGAGGACTCCACCGTCATCCGCGATGCCGACGACTGGAAGAAAGGCTACGAAGGACAGTTCTTCGGCGACTATCTGGCAAAGAACGGCTATGTGGCTTTCTCCGCCGATGCCCCGATGTGGGGAGAGCGCGGCCAGATGGAAGGTGCACAACGCGACCGCTACGACATGATTGCAGGAAATATGATGATGTACGGCATTGACCTGTCGGCATGGATGACGTATGACGACATTGCCGGGACGGAGTTTCTGGCGCAGATGCCGGAGGTGGACGCTTCGCGCATCGGCTGCACGGGCTGGTCGATGGGGGGCTACCGCACCTGGATGCTCGCGGCCCTGTCCGACCGGATCAAGGTGGGAGCGGCTGTCTGCTGGATGGTCACGACCGACGAACAGATGGGGTTCAAGTATGCCCGGACGGAGAACGGCGGCTTTGCCAACTGTTTCCCCGGACTGCGCCGATGGCTGGACTATCCTCATGTGGCCAGTATCGCATGTCCAAAGCCGATGCTTTTCATCAACGGTTCGCAGGACAAGCTCTTTCCCGTGGCAGGAGTGAAGAAAGCGTTCGCCACCATGCACGAGACTTGGGAAAGCCAAGGGGCAGGAGACTTGATAGAGACGGAACTTTGGGAGATGCCCCACAGCTGCGGCCTCCGCGTCCAGCAACGTGTGCTTGACTTCTTCAAGAAGCACCTGTAACTTGAGCTATTTCCCGGACACAATCCTGCGGATGTCGTTGAGCTTGTTCAGGGCTTCTACCGGTGTCAGATTGTTGATGTCCAGTTCCAGAATCTCGTCGCGTATCTGACAGAGCACCGGGTCGTCCAGTTGGAAGAACGACAGTTGCATCCCCTCGCGGCTGTCGGCAATGGCGGCTGTCGGTTTGCCGACCGCACCCACCTGGGCGTTGTCGGTCTCCAGTTGCCGGAGGATGACGTTGGCGCGCCGGACAATCGACTTGGGCATTCCCGCAATCTCTGCCACATGGATGCCGAACGAGTGTTCCGAACCGCCTTTCGACAGCTTGCGCAGGAAGATGACCTTGCCGTCTTTCTCCTTCACGCTGACATTATAGTTGCAGATGCGCTTGAAGTTCTTCTCCATCTCGTTCAGCTCGTGGTAATGGGTGGCGAAGAGCGTGCGGGCCTGCGCCCTTGCGTTTTCGTGCAGGTATTCCACGATGGCCCACGCGATGGAGATGCCGTCGTAGGTGCTTGTGCCGCGGCCCAGTTCGTCGAACAGTACGAGCGACCGTGGGGTGACGTTGTTCAGGATGTTTGCCGCCTCGGTCATCTCCACCATGAAGGTCGATTCGCCCTGCGAGAGGTTGTCGCTGGCTCCCACACGCGTGAAAATCTTGTCGACCAGTCCGATGCGGGCGCGGTCTGCCGGCACGAAGTAGCCCATCTGTGCCATCAGCACAATGAGGGCGGTCTGGCGGAGCAGGGCAGACTTACCGGCCATGTTCGGACCGGTGATAATCATGATTTGCTGGCGTTGGCAGTCCAACTGGATGTCGTTGGGCACGAAGTGCTCGCCGATAGGCAGTTGCCGTTCGATGACGGGGTGGCGTCCCTGACAGATGTCTATCACGTCCGACTCGTCGATGACGGGGCGCACGTAGTGATATTCCTCCGCCACCTTTGCCGCAGACAGCAGCGCGTCGAGGTAGGCCACGGCCTGTGCGTCGGTCTGCAGTTGCGGAATGATGCCTTGCAGCGCGGTGACCAGTTCGGTAAAGAGCCGTTGCTCCAGCGAGAGGATTTTGTCCTCGGCACCGAGAATCTTCTCTTCGTATTCCTTCAGTTCCTGGGTAATATAACGTTCTGCCTGTGCCAAGGTCTGTTTGCGGATCCAGTCGGCAGGCACCTTGTCCTTATAGGTGTTGCGCACCTCCAGATAGTAGCCGAACACGTTGTTGTATCCGATTTTCAGTGAGGCGATACCCGTCAGTTCCGTCTCCCGCTCCTGTATCTTCATCAGGTAGTCCTTGCCCGAATAGGCAATGTCGCGAAGCTCGTCGAGTTCGGCGTTGACCCCGTTGCGTATCACGCCGCCCCGCTGCACCAGTTGTGGCGGGTCGTCGTTCACCTCACGGGCAATCCTGTCGCGCAGTTCCTCGCACAACTGCAAGCGGTTACCCACACGGACAATCGCCTCGTTCTCGGCCGAGAGACAGGCTTGCTTGACGGGGGCGATGGCCTGCAGGGCGGTCTTCAACTGCACCACTTCACGCGGCGACACCCTACCCGTGGCCACCTTCGAGGCAATGCGCTCCAGATCACCGATGCGCTGCAACTGATCGTCGACACACAGGCGGAACTCCGGCTGGCGGAAGAAGTAGTCCACCACGTCCAGCCGTTCGTTGATGCGCCGGACATCCTTCAGCGGAAAGACGACCCAGCGCCGCAACAAGCGACCGCCCATAGGCGACACGGTGCGGTCTATCACCGAGAGCAGCGACGTGCCGCCCTCCTGCATGGTGCCCAGCAGTTCGAGCGAACGCACGGTGAACTTGTCAAGCCGCACGTAGCTATCCTCCTCGATGCGTTTCAGTGCAGTGATGTGGGAAATCTGGTTGTGGTAGGTCTGTTCCAGATACTGCAGAACGGCACCGGCGGCTACGAGGCCACTCTTCAGATGGTCTACACCGAAGCCTTTCAGCGTCTGCACCCCGAAATGGCGCAGCAGCTTCTGTTGCGCGGCCTGTCCGGTGAACACCCAGTCTTCCATCCCGTAGGAACAGAGGCGCGTGCCGAAGGTGCGTTCAAAGTCAGCCTTGCGGTTATTGTTATAGAGCACCTCCTTGGGCTGGAAGTTCGACAGGAGCTTCTCCACATAGTCGGCAGTGCCTTCGCCGGTGAGGAACTCGCCCGTCGAGATGTCGAGGAACGCCACGCCGCAGATGCCCTTGCCGAAGTGGACGGCAGCGAGGAAGTTGTTTTCCTTGTAGTTCAGCACGTTGTCCTGCATGGCCACGCCCGGTGTCACCAGTTCGGTAATGCCGCGCTTCACGAGCTTTTTCGTCAGTTTCGGGTCTTCCAACTGGTCACAGATGGCCACCCGCATCCCGGCACGGATGAGTTTCGGCAGATAGGTGTCCAGCGCATGGTGCGGAAATCCGGCCATCGCGTCGCCCTTCGTGCCGCTCGCCCCGTTGTTGCGATGGGTCAGCGTGATGCCCAACACCTGCGAAGCCGTGATGGCATCGTCGCAATAGGTCTCGTAGAAGTCGCCGCAACGGAACAGCAACAGTGCCTCGGGGTGTTTCGCCTTGAGGTCGAAGAACTGTTTCATCATCGGTGTGAGTGCCTTTTCCTTCTGTGCCATCGCTGCCGGTTGTTAGTGGGTTTGTTCTTTGGTGCGGAAGGCCAGTGCATACATCCGCATCTGCTTCACCATGGCCAACAGGCCGTTGCTGCGTGTCGGCGAGAGGTGTTCCTTCAGTCCGATGCGCTCGATGAAATAGAGGTCGGCATCCAGAATCTCCTGCGGCGTGTGTCCGCTGAGCACCCGGATCAGCAGGGTCACGATACCTTTCACGATGAGGGCATCGCTCTCGGCAGAGAAGGTGATGAGGCCGTCGGCATAGTCGGCTTGCAGCCACACCCGACTCTGGCAACCGTCTATCAGGTTGCTCTCCACCTTATAGCGTGCGTCGAGGGGGGGCTGCTCGTTTCCCAAGTCTATAAGCAGTTGGTATTTGTCCATCCAGTCGTCGAAACTGGAAAATTCTTCGATAATCTCGTCTTGAACTTCGTTGATGGTCATATATAGGGTATAAGATATTTAGACTTCTTCGCTGCGGACAATCTTGAAGAGTTTGTCGCTGGGGCGCACCTTCTCGGGCACTTTGAACGACACCTGCGTGCCTTTCTGTGCGGTCGTCACGGCGTGGGTGTCGTCGTGGATTTCCTCCACGGTGACATAGAGAGCACCGGTGGTCGGCCCCGTGACGAGCATCTTGTCGCCCACGGAAAACTCGCTGGCCTCACAGGAGAACTCGGCCACGCCGAGCTTCGAGAAGTATTTCAGACCCTTGCCCACATAGACCTTGCGCTCTGTGGCACAGGAACCGTAGTGCGCGTTCCATTCCCCCAGACGTTGCCCCTGATAGTAACCGTCCCAGAAACCGCGGTTGAAGACGGTGGCCAGACGCTGGTCCCAGTCGTCCTTGCGCGCCTCGGTGAAGGTGCCGTCAAGTACACTTTGGATGGCCTCCCGGTAACATTCCACCACCGTCTTGACGTATTCGGGCCCGCGGGCCCGCCCTTCAATCTTGAACACCCGCACACCGCTTTTCATCATCCGGTCGATGAAGCGCACGGTCTTCAAGTCCTTCGGACTCATGATGTATTTGTTGTCAATCTCCAGTTCCGTGCCCGTCTCGCGGTCGGTCACGAGATAGGAACGGCGACAGATTTGCATACACTCCCCGCGATTGGCGGAACGTCCGGTGTTGTCGAGACTCATATAGCACTTGCCGCTGACGGCCATGCAGAGCGCACCGTGGCAGAACATCTCGATGCGGACAGGCTGGCCGCCCGGTCCGCAGATGTGCTGCGCTTCTATCTGGCGGTGGATTTCCGCCACTTGGTCCAGGTTCAGTTCGCGCGCCAGCACGACTACGTCGGCAAACCGGGCGTAGAACTTCAGGGCCTCGATGTTCGAGATGTTCAGTTGGGTGGAGAGATGCACCTCCTGTCCGATGCTGTTGCAGTAGGTCATCACGGCCACGTCCGATGCAATCACGGCGGAAATGCCGGCTGCCTTGGCTGCATCCACGATGTCGTGCATCAGCGGAATGTCCTCGTCGTAGATGATGGTGTTGACCGTGAGGTAGGTCTTCACGCCCCTTGCGCTGCAGGTGGACGCGATGTCCCGCAGGTCGTCGATGGTGAAGGTCGAGGCAGAGTGGGCGCGCATATTCAGCCGCCCGATGCCGAAATACACCGAGTCTGCTCCGGCTTTCAGTGCCGCCGCCAGTGCGTCGCGACTGCCCACCGGAGCCATGATTTCATAGTCTGCCGTCTGATTCATGGGCACAAAATTACAATAAAATAGGTGGAAAACAAAGAGAAAACCCGTTTTTCCTGCGGAATGGCACAGGATTGTTGCGGATTTGCATATTTTTTTGTACCTTTGACCCCACAATCAAAAACGGAATTATGTTAGTCAACACCTTTTGTGCGGCCGTCAACGGACTGGAAGTGACCACGGTGAAAGTGGAAGTGAGCATGTCGCGTGGAGTGCAGTTTCATCTGACGGGACTGGCCGACACCGCCGTGCGCGAGAGCTACGACCGCATCAAGGCTGCCCTACAGAACAACGGGCTGAAGATGCCGATGATGGACATCACCGCCAACCTGTCGCCTGCCGACATCAAGAAGGAGGGCAGTGGCTACGACCTGCCGTTGGCCATCGGCATTCTGGCGGCCAGTGACGGGGTGAACGGAGACCGCCTCAACGACTATATGATGGTGGGCGAGCTGGGTCTCGACGGCAAGTTGCAGCCCATCCGTGGAGCACTGCCCATCGCCATCCGTGCGCGGGCCGAGCATTTCAAGGGGCTTATCGTGCCGAAACAGAATATCCGTGAGGCTGCGGTGGTCAACCAACTGGAGGTGTACGGCATGGAGACGCTCATAGAAGTGGCCAACTTCTTCAACGGCTCGTCGGAGATTGCGCCTACGGTAATCGACACGCGCAAGGAGTTCTACGCGCAGCAGTCGCAGTTCGAGCTGGACTTTGCCGACGTGCGCGGACAGGAAAGCGTGAAGCGGGCACTGGAAGTGGCGGCTGCCGGCGGCCACAACCTCATCATGATTGGCCCTCCCGGAAGCGGAAAGTCGATGATGGCCAAGCGACTGCCCAGCATCCTGCCGCCGCTCTCGCTCAGCGAGAGTCTGGAGACGACGCAGATACACAGCGTAGCAGGCCAGTTGCCCCGCGACACCAGCCTCATCTCCCAGCGTCCGTTCCGTGCTCCGCACCACACCATCTCGCAGGTGGCACTGGTGGGTGGCGGCCAGAACCCGCAACCGGGCGAAATCAGTCTGGCCCACAACGGCGTGCTGTTCTGCGACGAGTTGCCGGAATTCAACCGGTCGGTGCTGGAGGTGATGCGCCAACCGCTGGAAGACCGTTGCATCAGCATCAGCCGCGCCAAATACAGTGTGCAGTACCCCTGCTCGTTCATGTTTGTGGCTTCCATGAATCCCTGTCCCTGCGGCTATTACGGCGACCCGACACACAGCTGCGCCTGCACTCCGGGACAAATACAGCGTTACATGAACAAAATCAGTGGTCCGCTGCTCGACCGCATCGACATCCACTGCGAGATACAGGCCGTTCCCTTCACGCAACTCTCGCAGATGGCTCCGGGCGAGGCGAGCGGGAAAATCCGGGAGCGCGTCATTGCGGCACGCAAGATACAGGAGGAACGTTTCCGCAGCCACAAGGGCATCCATTGCAATGCGCAGATGACCGAACGGATGCTTCATCAATATGCCGAACCCGACGCGGCCTCGATGGATATGCTGCGTATGGCCATGGAGCGTCTGAAGTTGTCGGCAAGAGCTTACAGCCGCATACTGAAGGTGGCCAGAACCATTGCCGACTTGGACCATTCGGAGCGGGTGCTGTCGCCGCACATTGCCGAAGCCATCGGTTACCGCAACCTTGACCGCGGCGACTGGGCGGAAAGGGGGCTCTGAAAAGATCTATATTATTTATATGGTACGCGCGCGAGGGAGGGGTCAGTAGTCGAACGAGCTGCCACCGAGAAATTCGCGCAGCAGCGAGGTCGGCGGAATCTGGTTTTCCGAAATGGTATGGATGTAGCGCAGGAACTTCATCAGCCGGTAGGCTTCGGCATACTCCTCACAGTTCTCGGTCACCTGTTCCAACAACGGCAACGCCTGGTTCTTCAGCACGGCCAGCTCGAAGAGCATGGCTGAATTGAACATGGCATCGGCATTTTCCTGATAGGGGAAAATCCAGCGGTTCTCGCCCCGGCGCACGGAAGGCCAACGCCGGATGGTGTCGCGTGCCGACACACCCCGGTATTTATAGTCGCGCACGATGCGGCGCAGCAACCGGTTGTCGGTAGTCGGAATGTAGTTGTGCGTGTCAAGCAGGATGGTGGTCAGTGCCGAAGCATAGACGCGGAACAGCTGTTCGCCGGGGATGGATGCCGTCAGTTCGGGATTCAGTGCGTGGATGCCCTCCACCACCAGCACCTCGTTGCCCTTGAGCCGGAGCCGTCGCCCGCTCTTCTCGCTCTTTCCCTGTTGGAAATTATAGCGCGGCAGTTCCACCTCCTCTCCACGGAACAGGGCGTTCATCTGCTCGTTCAGCAAGGGGATGTTCAAGGCGTGCAGGTGTTCAAAGTCATACTCTCCAGCCGCGTCGCGCGGTGTCTGTTCGCGGTCTACGAAATAGTCGTCAAGCGAGATGCCGATGGTGTGGATGCCGTTGACGGCCAGCTGTACTGACAGGCGTTTGCAGGTGGTGGTCTTTCCGCTGGACGACGGCCCGGCGATAAGCACCATCTTCACCGCCTTGCGCTGGGCGATTTCGTCGGCAATCTGCGCAATCTTCTTCTCCTGCAGGGCCTCGCTGAGTTGGATCAGTCCGTTGGACTGTCCCTGCTCCACCGCCTTGTTGAGGTCGCCGACGGTGCTGAGCCCCAGAATATCCTGCCAGTGGTGGTGCTCCATGAAGATGTCGAACATCTTGTCCTGACGCACCAACTCGCCCAGTTGCGACGGGTCTTGCAGCGACGGTACGCGCAGCAGGATGCCGCCGAAATAGGGTTCCACATCGAAAAGGGTCAGCTGCGACGTGTCGGTCAGCATGGCTCCGTAGAAATAATCCACATAGCCGTCTATTTCGTAGTAGGTGGTGTAAAGCGAGCCCAATCCCTCCAGCAGCTTCACCTTCGACAGTGTTCCCGTCTCGCGAAACATCCGGATGGCTTCCTCCGTCGTCGCCTCGTGGCGGTGGATGGGCAGGGCGGCAGCCACAATCTCTTGCATCCGTCGGCGGATGGCCGCCACGTCGTCTGCCGTCACCTCGTGGCCGATGTGCAGGTCACAGTGGTAGCCGTTGCTCACGGGGATGTTGATGACAACACGGTCTGTGCCGTAGAGGTCGTGAACCGACTTGCAGAGCACGAAAAACAGGCTGCGGGTATAGGTCCGGAGGGCAGAAGGATGGCGCAGGCTGAGGAACTCCACATCCTTGTAATGGTACACCTGATAGTGCATTCCCTCCACCTTGTTGTTGACCAAAGCACAGACCGGGCCGTACTCCATCGACAGGCCCGACAAAGAAAAAATTTCAGAAAGTGTGCTTCCGATGCTTACATTTAATATTTTTTTATTATTTTTGCAACGGATTTGAATCAATTGTTCCATAGACATGACGTTTTAATCGTGCAGACAAAGTTAGTGATTATATTTAGAATAAGATAGAAATTATAATTTTTTAAACCTCCAAGTATGTCAATTTGGATATTTTTTAAGCTATTGGGCTCGCTGGCTCTGCTGATGTTCGGCATGAAATCAATGAGCGAAGCCCTACAGAAAATGGCCGGTCCGCAACTGCGCCACGTGCTCGGTGCCATGACCACCAACCGCTTCATGGGGATGACAACGGGAATGTTGGTCACGGCAAGCGTACAGTCGAGCACGGCAACCACGGTGATGACCGTTTCGTTTGTCAACGCAGGACTGCTCACCCTGGCACAGGCCATCTCAATCATTATGGGAGCGAATATCGGAACAACCCTGACGGCGTGGATTATGTCGGCAGGGTTTTCTTTTGATATTACCGACTTCGTCTACCCGGCTTTCTTCGTGGCCATCATCCTCATCTACTCCAAGAAGAAGCGGTACATCGGCGACTTCGTCTTCGGCTTGGCCTTCATGTTCCTCGGGCTCGGTACGCTCCGGCAGACCGGCTTCGATATGCACCTCGGGGAAAACCAGGCCGTGCTCGAATTTTTCGCGTCGTTCGACCCGAATGCCTTCAGCACGACGCTCATCTTCCTCCTCCTTGGAGGCGTGCTGACCTTCTGTGTCCAGTCGTCCGCCGCCGTCATGGCCATCACCATGATACTCTGTTCGAGCGGCGTACTGCCCATCTATCAGGGCATCGCACTGGTGATGGGCGAGAATGTCGGGACGACCGTCACCTCCAACCTTGCCGCCCTGTCGGCCAACACGCAAGCCCGGCGCGCCGCGCTGGCCCACATGTTCTTCAACGTCTTCGGGGTCATTTGGATTCTCTTTGTCTTCCGTCCCTTTGTCGACATGGTCTGTGAGTTCGTCGGCTACGATGTCACCATGGATCGTGCCACCACCAGTGCCGAGGCTTTTCTAGCCAATTCCGCCAAGCTGAGCTTCGTACTGGCCGCCTTCCACACCAGTTTCAACGTGGCCAACACCGCCATCCTCATCTGGTTCATTCCGCAGATTGAGAAGTTCGTGTGCTGGGTCATCCGTTCCAAGAAGGTCGACGAGGAAGAGGACTTCCGCCTGCACTTCATCACTGCCGGTTTCATGAAGACCCCGGAACTCTCCGTGCTGGAAGCCCAGAAGGAGATACAGCAGTTTGCCGTGCGCATCCAGCGGATGTTCGGCATGGTCCGGGAACTGCTGGTCGAGAAGGACGAGAAGAAGTTCAACAAAATCTATTCGCGTATTGAGAAGTACGAAGGCATCTCCGACAATATGGAACTGGAAATCGCCAAGTATCTCGACGAGGTGTCCGACGCCCACCTCTCCGACGACACCAAGGCCAAGATCCGTGCCATGCTGCGCGAGAT
This sequence comes from Oscillibacter sp. MSJ-31, assembly GCA_963651005.1. GTDB lineage: Bacteria > Bacteroidota > Bacteroidia > Bacteroidales > Bacteroidaceae > Prevotella. The sequence goes on along the minus strand of CAVJNH010000002.1, from coordinate 6,562 downwards.
TTCGGAAATCGAGAGCATCGGCGACGCCTGCTTCAACATCGCACGCACCATCTCGCGCAAATATCAGGGCAAGCAGGACCACTTCGACCAGAAGCAGTACGAGCACATCTTCCAGATGATGGAACTCACCGACCAGGCACTGACGCAGATGAACGCACTGATGGGCGGACGCAAGGAGACCTACGACATCAACCGCTCGTTCAATATCGAGAACGAAATCAACAACTACCGCAACCAGCTCAAGTCGCAGAACATCAGCGATGTCAACAACCACGAGTACACCTATGCCGTGGGCACCATCTACATGGACATCATCAACGAGTGCGAGAAACTGGGCGACTATGTGGTCAATGTGGTTGAGGCACGCATGGGCACACGTCAAAAAGATGCGTGAGAATGAAGATTTTAACACCAACGTAACATTTATTTGGATTTTTTTAAGTACTTTTGCGGCGTATTTATATCACAAACCACGTAATATGAACAAAAAACTTATTCTTCTGGTGGTTCTGGTGTTGTCGTCAACACTGTCCATCATGGCTCAGATCACTACCTCAAGCGTCAGCGGAAAGGTTTCCGCCAACGGTGAGGAGGTCATTGGTGCAACCATCAAGGCAGTCCACAAGCCTTCCGGTACGGTCTATCGTGCCGTGACCAATGCTGATGGTCGTTATTCTATTCAGGGTATGCGCCCGGGTGGCCCCTACGAACTGGAAGTTTCGTATGTCGGCTACAAAACCAAGGCGGTCAAGAACGTATCTCTCGCACTCGGACAGAACACGGTCTTGAATGAAACATTGTCCGAGAGTGCCGAGATGTTGCAGGAGATTGTCGTTTCGGCCAACCGTAACAACAACATGCGCACAGACCGTGCCGGTGCAACAACCAGCATCAATGCAGACCAGATGGAACTCGTTCCTACGGTGTCGCGCAGCATGAACGACCTGCTGAAACTGACTCCTCAGGGTGCCAATGTCGGCAGCGGCTTCGCAGTGGGCGGCGGTAACTACCGTCAGTCCTACGTGACCGTGGACGGTGCGGCCTTCAACAATGCCTTCGGTATCGGCAGCAACCTTCCGGGCAACGGATCGCCCATCTCGCTGGACGCTTTAGACCAGATTTCGGTATCGTCCTCCCCTTACGACGTGCGTCTGAGCGGTTTTACCGGCGGTGCCATCAGTGCCGTGACCAAGAGCGGTGCCAACGATTTCAAGGGAACCGCCTATATGTACACCACCAACGCCCACATGAAGGGCAACAAGGTGGACGACTATGAACTGACACGCCTCCAGTCTCACTCCACCACTTGGGGAGCCAGCATTGGCGGCCCCATCATCAAGGACAAGCTGTTCTTCTTCGTGAACGGTGAATACCAGGCCAATGTTTCTGCCGGTCCTTCCGGAACGGCCCGCACGAGTGCCTCCGAAGAGTGGAGCCCCTCCACAGGTACGGTTCACCGTCCGCTGGTCAGCGACATGGACAACATGCTCAGCTTCCTGAACAAGACCTACGGCTACAATCCCGGCCGTTACCAGGGCTATTCGCTCGACACCCCGTCCTATAAATTCCTGGCTCGCATTGACTGGAACATCAACGAGAACAACAAGGTCAACATCCGTTTCTCCAAGAGCCACGACAAGGATTCCAATTCTCCTTCCAGCTCGACCACTCCGTTCACCCATAGCGTGATTTATCCTGGCGGCGTATCCGACGGTATTTCCATCTCCAAAGGAAAGTCTCAGGCGGGTCGTACTGCCAATGCCGGTATGTACTTTGAGAGTGCCCGTTACTTCCAGGAGAAGAACTTCACCTCCTTTGCTGCTGAATGGAACTCCAAGTGGGGCGGTGTTGCCAATGTGCTCCGTGCCACCTATTCCTATCAGGACGAGCCGCGCAGCTATGTGGGCGGAACGTTCCCGACCGTGGACATCCTGAAGGACGGCGCTTACTACATGGGCTTCGGTCCTGACCCGTTCACGCAGGGCAACCTCCGTCAGGTGAAGACCTTTGTCGTTACCGACGAGGCTTCTTGGTCTATGGGCATCCAGAACTTCACCGCCGGTATTCAGTTCGAGTCCAACAAGGCGGTGAACGGATTCGGTGCAGCTTCTGCAGGTTACTATATCTATGATTCACCAGAGGCTTTCATGGCCGGCGGTGCGCCTTCCGCATACGGCGTGACCTTCCCCATGGACGGTTCCGACCAGTTCAATGCGACCATGAAGTACAACCAGTTCTCTGCTTACATCCAAGACCAAATCAACTTCTCTGACCGTTTCCGCATGACAGCCGGCCTGCGCTTCGAGCAGCCGATCTATCCGGCACTGGAGAACAACTACAACAAGGCTTTCGCTGCCATGCAGTGGAAAGACGGCGTAAATCAACTCAACAAGACGTATTCCACCGACCAGTTGCCTGACGCTCCGCTGACGGTTTCTCCCCGCGTGGGCTTCAACTGGGACATCCTCGGCAACCAGAAAGTGGTGCTCCGTGGCGGTACGGGTTACTTCATCGGCCGTCTGCCTTTCGTATGGCTCGTTTCTGCCGTGGGCAATGCCGGTTGCGGTCAGTACACCTATTATTATAACACGACATCCGACAAGGGTGCCAACTATTTGATGGACAAGTTCTATGTGAACCGTGCCGACCAGGTGGCCGCTTTGCAGAAGCAGGGTCTGGCCGTTACCCGCGACGACGCTGCCGCTCCTTCCGGTCCTACCATCATCGACAAGAACTTGAAGATGAACGCCACATGGAAGACCTCGCTGGCCGTTGACGTCAAGTTGCCTTACGATGTAGACTTCTCTTTGGAGGGCATCTACAGCCGCGATTTCAATCCGGCCACGGTAACCAACATCGACCGCTATTGGGACGGCGAGAGCTACACCGCCGACTTGGCCAACTCGGGCGACAAGCGCAAGTACTACTCCCGCAACTCCAGTATCAACCCTTACCTGATTACCAATGCCGGCAACAAGGCATACTATTACTCCATCACCGCATCCTTGGCCAAACAGTTTGACTTCGGTCTGAACCTCTCCGGTTCTTACACCTACTCCAAGGCCAAGTCGTATGGTGACGGTGTGGGCGACCAGGTAAACTCGGCCTACTACAACAACCGCTATTCCATCAACGGCATGAACGATACTGAGCTGGGTTACGGCACCTACGTTGCACCTCACCGCTTGCTCATCTCCGCTTCCTACAAGAAGGACTACGGCAAGAACTTCGGGTCTGAGGTAGGTCTCATCTACGAGGGCATGAACATCGGTTACGCTGACGGCTACAGCTGCACACGCTATTCGTACATGATGAGCAGCAACATCGTCAACGACAACGGTTCAAACAACTTGATTTACGTTCCGGCCTCCCGTGAGGCACTGGCCAAGTGGAATTTCACCGACAACGGCGACTATACCGCCGAGCAGCAGAAGGACGACTTCTGGAACTACATCGAGCAGGACAGCTATCTGAGCAACCACAAGGGTCAGTATGCAGAGCGCGGCGGTGCCATCATGCCTTGGCACCATCAGCTGGACTTCAAGTTCAACCAGAACTTCTACCTCAAGGTGGGCGGCAAGAAGAACACCCTCCAGTTGGGCGTAGACATCAAGAATCTGGCCAACCTGATCAACCACAGTTGGGGACTTTACAAGAAAGTCAACAACACGGCTCTCCTGAATTATAATTCCAAGACCAACGCTTACCAGTTCCAGAAGAACGGTAAGAACATCTTGGACCAGACCTACACCAACTACACCAGCTTCAACTCCACCTATTCCATCCAGTTCTCTATCCGTTACATCTTCAACTGAAAACGGAAATGAACTGGAGACGGAATCTGGTTTAGATACAGTAAAGGGATGTGTTTTGCCTCGCGGCGGAATACATCCCTTTTCCGTGCTGTTTCACACAATTTCACGGAACTTTTTTATTTTACTGGCCTATAATTCGGAATTTTTATCTAAATTTGTGGCAGAATTACAAGACACATACAGTTATGATGAAGAAAAACGGCGGAAAACGCACCGTGAAGAAGCAGCTCGTGGAGCGGCTTCGCACCCTGTTCCAGGAGCACCCCAGCGAGACCTTCTCGCTCAAACAGATATTCCGGGCCTTGCGGCTGGTCACCCATCCGGCCAAGATGATGGCCATCGACACGATGGAGGAAATGGCGTGGGACGACTACCTCTCGAAGGTCTCGGACAATAGCTACCGCATCAACCTCAAGACGCAGGTGCAGGAAGGTACTTTCGTGCGCAAGGCCAACGGCAAGAACTCGTTCCTGCCCGACGACGGCGGCACACCGGTGTTCGTCAGCGAGCGCAACTCGATGTTTGCCCTCAACGGCGACCGCGTGAAGGTGGCCTATATGGCGCGCCGCGCAAGGCACATCAAGGAGGCGATGGTGGTGGAGATTCTGGCACACAAGCGCGACCAGGCCGTGGGACGGCTGCGGGTGGAGAAGGATTTCGCCTTCCTCGTGACGGAAGGGAACATCTTCGTACACGACATCCTGGTGCCGAAGAAGAAGCTGAAGGGCGGAAAGGACGGCGACAAGGCCGTGGTGAAAATCACGCAATGGCCGTCGAGGGAATCGAAGAACATGGTGGGCGAGGTCATCGACGTGCTCGGCAAGGAGGGCGACAACAACGTGGAGATGCACGCTATACTGGCACAGTACGGACTGCCCTACAAGTATCCGAAAGCCGTGGAGGAGGCCGCCGAAAAGATTGACGCGGGCATCACCCCCGAGGAAATCAAGCGCCGCGAGGATTTCCGCAGCGTGTTCACCTGCACCATCGACCCCAAGGACGCCAAGGACTTCGACGACGCACTCTCCATCCGCAAGACCAAGAACGGGCTGTGGGAAGTGGGCGTACACATTGCCGACGTGTCTCACTATGTGACCGAAGGTTCCATCATCGACAAGGAGGCGGTCAAGCGTGCCACAAGTATCTACCTCGTGGACCGCACCATCCCCATGTTGCCGGAACGCCTGTGCAACTTCATCTGCTCGCTGCGCCCCGATGAGGAGAAACTGGCCTACTCGGCCATCTTTGAGATGGACAACGAGGCCAACATCAAGAAATTCCACATCGCACACACCGTCATCAAGAGCAACAGACGCTATGCTTACGAGGAGGTGCTGGACATCCTGCAACAGTGCGAAGCCAAGCCCTCGCTCTGCAAGACCATCGAGAACGCGGAGATGCTCTGCACGCTGAGCCGTCTGGCACAAATCCTGCGGGAACGGAGATTCAACGGCGGAGCCATACGCTTTGACCGCGAAGAACTGCATTTCGACATCGATGCCAATGGCAAGCCCACACGTGCCTACTTCAAGCGGTCGAACCATGCCACGCAACTGGTCGAGGAGTTTATGCTCATTGCCAACAAATGGGTGGCCGAGAGCGTAGGGAAGGTGAAGAAGGGAGGCAAGGCCAAGACACTGCCCTACCGCGTACACGACCAACCCGACCCCACCAAGCTGGAGGCCCTGCGCAGCTTCGTGGTGAAGTTCGGCTACAAGATGAAGACCACCGGCACGAAGGGTGCCGTGTCGCGCAGCCTGAACACGCTGATGGAGGAGTGTCAGGGGAAACGGGAACAGAACCTGATCGAGATTGTGGCACTCCGCTCCATGATGAAGGCCAAGTATTCCACGCACAACATCGGCCACTACGGACTGGCCTTCGACTACTACACCCACTTCACTTCGCCCATCCGGCGCTATCCCGACACCATGGTCCATCGGTTGCTGACGCGCTATCAGGACGGAGGACGCAGCGTCAATCAGGACAAATACGAGGAGCTTTGCGAACACTGCTCCGCCATGGAACAAGTAGCGCAGCAGGCGGAGCGCGACTCCATCAAGTACAAGATGGTGGAGTTCATGGCCGACAAGCTCGGCGAGTGCTACGATGCACACATCAGCGGCATCCAGTCGTATGGCATCTACTGCGAGATTGACGAGAACCACTGTGAGGGACTGGTGCCCATGCGCGACCTCGACGACGACTACTACGATTTCGACGAGAAGAACTACTGCCTCGTGGGCAGACGCCACCACCACAAATACCAGTTGGGCGACGCCATCCGCATCCAGGTGGCACGCGCCAATATCGAGAAACGGCAACTGGACTTCACACTGGCAGACGACGGCAAATAGTCAGTGACTTCATCAAGAAATGAGGTATACCCTCGTTGGCACATGAGGTATACTCTCAATGCCCCATGAGGTATACTCTCGTTGGCACTTGAGGTAGTCACCTCGTTGGCCATTGAGGTCAGACTTTACTCGAGAAAGCCCTTTTCTGGAAATTTTCATCCATTTAATGTTAAAAGGCACATATTGTTTTGTCGGTTTAATAAAATAATCGTATTTTTGTAAAGTCAATTAAACAATATAGGCGTTATGATACAAAAAGAAGTAATCAGAGAGATACTCTTGGAGAACAGGAAAGAGGTGGAATTACAGCATATTGTTCCCAGAAACTTCCAAATGGAAGATTTTGCCAACTATGTCCTCATCGGCGTGAGACGAGCTGGAAAATCCTTC
>CAVJNH010000001.1:0-121483 GCA_963651005.1 Oscillibacter sp. MSJ-31 | reverse complement strand
GTGCCCAGAACAGGACTCGAACCTGCACGCCTTGCGGCACACGCACCTGAAACGTGCGCGTCTACCAATTCCGCCACCTGGGCTTTCCGTCGGGGGCATCCCCAACGCTCTTTTCCATTCAACAAATGAGCGGAAAACGGGACTCGAACCCGCGACCCCAACCTTGGCAAGGTTGTGCTCTACCAACTGAGCTATTTCCGCTTTTATCCCCTTTCGGAGAGCATCTCTCTCGATTGCGGATGCAAAGGTACGGTATTTTTCTGACTTACCAAAGAAAATCCCATATTTTTTTTGAAAAAATGGTCAATCCATCCGATTTCGATAGTCCTCATAGCCAAAACGGCGCAGCATTTCAAATGTTCCGTCTGTATGAAGCATGCCTATGGCAGGGTGTGTGATACCGTTGAACAAGTTGGTTTTGACCGTCGTGTAGTGAATCATATCCTCGAAGATCACCTCCTGGCCGACAGTCAATGGCTCAGGGAAACGCCAGGAGCCCATAAAGTCGCCCGACAGACAACTGTTGCCTCCGAGCCGGTAGGTGTTGGGGGCCGTCGCTTCGTCCAGTTCCACCGCCTCCGCCCCACGCACCTCGGGATGGTAGGGCATTTCAAGACAGTCGGGCATATGGCAGGTAAAGCTGACATCAAGGATGGCCGTCTTGATGCCCCGGTCTTCCACCAGATCCACGACATGGGACACCAGTGAACCGGTCTGCCAGGCAAAGGCGGAACCGGGTTCAAAGATGACCTTCAGGTGAGGGTACCGTCGATGGAACCCTTCCATGACCCGTTCCAGCAACGCCACGTCGTAATCCTTGCGGGTCACGAGATGTCCGCCACCGAAATTGATCCATTTGAGTTGGGAAAACCATGGAGAGAAACGATCCTCGATGTGCCGAAGCGTCCGCTCGAACACATCCGCCCCACTCTCGCAATGGCAATGGCAGTGGAAGCCCTCGATGTCTGCAGGAAGCGTTGCCGGCAACTTTCCGGCTGTCACCCCGAAACGGGAACCGGGAGCACACGGGTTATACAGCATCGTGCCGATTTCCGAATACTCGGGATTGATTCGCAGGCCAATCGAACAGGATGCGGCGCGACGATGAAAGCGTTCGTATTGGGACAGCGAATTGAATGTCAGATGCGACGAACAGGCCGCTATCCCGTCAAACTCACTGTCGGTATAGGCTGGTGAAAAGGTATGGGCCTTCTGACCAAACTCGCGGCAGGCAAGCAGAGCCTCTGACAGCGAACTGGCCGTGGTGGAACGGATGTACTCGCGAAAGACGGGAAAGGTCTTCCACAGGGCGAAGGCCTTGAAGGCCAGGATAAACTCAGAACGGGTCCGTTCGGCCACATCCCGGATGAGGGACAGATTGCGACGCAGTTTGTCCTCCTCTATAATATAAATAGGTGTATCGAATTCCATTTTTTTGCCGTAAATCTCAATTTCGACTGCAAAGTTAGCTTTTTATTGTCATTAAATTGCATTATTCCATATAAAATGATTACTTTTGCATCTGATTCCAGACGATGGCAATGAAACTCATAGTAATGACCAAGCCCACGTTTTTCGTGGAAGAAGACAAAATACTGGCGACGCTCTTTGACGAGGGGCTCGACTGCCTGCATCTGTGCAAGCCGGGAACGTCGCCTTTGTACGCCGAGCGGTTGCTGACTCTGTTGCAGGAAGACTGCTGTTCAAAGACCGTTGTCCACGACCATTTCTACCTGAAGGAAGAATATCACCTGAAAGGTATTCATCTCGACGATGCCGAGCAACCTGTACCACAGGGCTACCGCGGACGGCTGAGCCGCACCTGCCAGAAGATTGACGAGCTCAAGACGGCCAAGCGCAATGCCGATTACGTGTTCCTCAAACACATCTTCGACAGCCAGACCGGCGACGAGAAAGCCTCGTTCCAGATCGGCGAGTTGGAGCAAGCCGCCAAACAGGGACTGATAGACCGCCATGTCTTTGCCCTCGGAGGCATGAACATAGACAACATCCGCATGGCCAAGGAACTGGGCTTCGGCGGTGTCGTCATTTGCGGTGACCTTTGGAACCGCTTCAACATCCACCAAGGACTGGACTACAAGGAGTTGATTGCCCACTTCGAGAAGCTCCGGAAGGCCGTTGGATAAGACACAAAGAATAACTAACAACAATACTACGAAAAAAATGAGAGAACCAAACTCTTACATGGTGTTTTCGGGCACTGCCACAAAGTATTTGGCAGAGAAGATCTGCCTCAGTTTAGGATGCCCTCTCGGTGAACTGCAGATCACGAAGTTCTCCGACGGCGAGTTTGCCGTCTCTTTCGAGGAATCCATCCGCGGCCGCGACATCTTCCTCGTACAGAGCACCTTCCCCAACAGCGACAATCTCATGGAGCTTTTGTTGATGATTGACGCTGCCAAGCGTGCCTCCGCACACACAATCAACGCGGTGATTCCCTATTTCGGATGGGCACGCCAGGACCGGAAGGACAAGCCACGTGTCAGCATCGGTGCGAAGCTGGTGGCCGACCTGCTGTCGGTGGCCGGCATTGACCGCGTCATCACGATGGATCTGCACGCCGACCAGATCCAAGGGTTCTTCGACGTTCCTGTCGACCACCTCTATGCCTCCGGTGTCATCCTGCCCTATCTGCAGGGACTCAAGTTGGACAATCTCGTGATTGCATCTCCGGATGTCGGCGGTTCAAAACGCGCCAGCACCTATGCCAAATTCCTCGGCTGTCCGCTGGTGCTCTGCAACAAGACACGTGCCCGTGCCAACGTGGTGGCCACCATGCAGATTATCGGAGACGTGAAGGACAAGAACGTGGTCATCATAGACGATATGGTAGATACAGCCGGTACCATCACGAAGGCGGCCGACCTCATGAAGGAATCCGGTGCAAAGACCGTCCGCGCCTGTGCCTCGCACTGTGTCATGAGCGGCCCGGCCAGCGAGCGCGTGCAGGAGTCGGCCCTTGAGGAAATCGTCTTTACCGACTCCATACCCTATACGCAACGCTGTGCCAAGGTGAAGCAACTGTCCGTGGCGGATATGTTTGCAGAAACCATCCGCAGGGTAATCAACAACGAGAGTATCTCCGGACAGTATCTGGTATAAGCGACAGCAACTGAAACGAAAAAAGAGAGTGGCAATCCCTCCACCTACGGAAGGAAAGCCACTCTCTCTTTATCCGGATTCCCCAACAGGATTACTGGTTGGGCAGTTCAGAATTACTGGTTGGGCAATTCAGGATTACTGGTTGGGCAGTTCAGGATTACTGGTTGGGCAGTTCAAGCCATTTCACGTAGCAGAAATCCTGACGGTGAGGCAAGTTCTTGTTCTTGGGATACATGCGGACAGCCGACTTGTAACTGCCGGCCTGCTGCGGAGCCAGTTCCACCTCGAAGGTATAGTTGTTCCCTTCCTGTTTCACCATCTTCAGCGGCTCTACCGAGAAGATGCGCTCCTTCCCTTCCTTGTCGGTAAAGAGGTTCACCTTCTCCAGCCCGATGGCATCCTCCAGTCCCTGTTCGTTGATGACGTATGTCAACTTGTACTTGCTGCCCGTCTCTCCGCCTCCGGACGGGAAGTCCCATGAGGCAGACACCACATTGATGGCATCCCAACGCTCGGCAACGGTTTCCTTCCACTGGGCAATGTCCTTGGCCAGACGGCAGTTGTCCTTGCTGATGGCCTTGAAACGCTGAGCCTCTTTGGTGTAGAATTTCTCGTAGTAATCGTCCAGCTGACGCTTCATCGTGTAGTGGGGAGCAATCTGTGCGATGGAGTTCTTTATCACCTTAATCCACCCCTCGCTGAAGCCCTTCTTGTTCTTCTTGTAGTAGAGCGGAATGATTTCGTTCTCCAGCAGCGAGTAGATGGTAGCCGCATCCAACTGATCCTGGTGTCCCTGGTTCTGATAGGTACGTTTCTCCGTCAGTGCCCATCCTGCACCCTCACGGTAGCCTTCCAACCACCAGCCGTCGAGTACGGAGAGGTTGACCACACCGTTCATCTCGGCTTTCTCGCCCGATGTTCCGGAAGCCTCCAACGGGCGGGTCGGTGTGTTCATCCAGATGTCCACTCCACTCACAAGGCGGCGTGCCAACAGGAAATCGTAGTCCTCAAGGAAGATAATCTTACCGAGGAACTCCGGCCGTTGGCTGATTTCGTAGATTTTCTTGATGAGTCCCTGTCCTGCACCGTCTGCGGGGTGTGCCTTTCCAGCGAAGAGGAACTGCACGGGATGTTCGGGATCGTTGACAATCTTGGACAGACGGTCAAGGTCTGTGAACAACAGGTGGGCACGCTTGTACGTGGCAAAACGGCGGCAGAAGCCGATAATCAGGGCATTGGGATTGATGCGTTCCAACAGGTTGAGCACGCGAGAGGGGTCTCCTTGATTGCGCAGCCACGTGTCGCGGAACTGTTCGCGGATATACGTCACGAGCTTGTTCTTGAGTGCCATACGCGTAGCCCAGACCTCCTCGTCGGGTACATTGTAGATGGCCTCCCAGATGCTCTGGTTCGACTGGTCGTAGAGGTGGTTCTCGTTGAAATACTTGCCGTAAACCTTCCGCCATTCCGTGGCACACCAGGTGGGGAAGTGTACACCATTGGTCACGTATCCCACGTGGTTCTCCTCGGGATAGTATCCGTTCCAGATGGGTGCGAACATCTGCTGGCTGACCCATCCGTGGAGCTTCGACACGCCGTTCACCTCCTGACAGGTGTTGCAGGCGAAGGTCGACATGCAGAAACGCTCGTTATGGTCGTCGGGGTTGGTGCGTCCCATTCCGATGAACTCATCCCAAGAGATGCCGAGCTTGGCAGGATAGCCGCCCATATACTTGCCGAAGAGTCCCTCGTCAAAGTAGTCATGTCCGGCGGGCACCGGTGTGTGCACCGTATACAGGGAAGAGGCGCGCACGAGTTCAAGAGCCTCGTTGAACGAAAGTCCACCCTCGATGTAGTCGCACAGACGCTGCAGGTTACAGAGTGCGGCGTGTCCCTCGTTGCAGTGGTAGATGTCTTTCTGGATGCCGAGCTTCTTCAGCAGCAGTATACCGCCGATACCCAGCAGGATTTCCTGTTTCAGGCGGTTCTCCCAGTCTCCGCCGTAGAGCGAGTGCGTAATGGGTTTGTCGAACTCCGAATTCATCTCGTTGTCGGTGTCCAGCAGATAGAGCTTCACGCGTCCCACGTTGACCCGCCAGACATAGGCGTGCACCTGATAGTTGGTATAGGGTACGTCAATCACGAGCGGATTTCCGTTCTCGTCGAGCTGCCGCTCAATGGGCAGCGAACCGAAATTCTGCGGTTCGTAGTTGGCAATCTGCTGACCGTCCATCGACAGGCTCTGTGTGAAATAGCCGAAACGATACAGGAAACCCACGGCACACATGTCTACGTTGGAGTCCGAAGCCTCTTTCACGTAGTCGCCGGCCAGCATACCCAGTCCGCCGGAATAGATTTTCAATGCGGAATGGATGCCGTATTCCATGCAGAAATACGCCACTGACGGACGTTTCTTGTCGGGCTTCACGTCCATGTACTCCCGGAAGAGGGCATACACGGTCTTGATACGCTTCATCAACGCTTTGTCCTTGACAATTTCTTCCTTGCGTGCAAAGCTCAGCCGCTCAAGGAGCATCACGGGATTGTGCTTTGCCTCATGGTACAGTTGAGGGTCAAGGTCACGGAACAGGTCGCGTGCCTCGTAGTTCCACACCCACCACATATTGTGGGCAATCTCATTCAAACATTTCAGCTGCTCGGGAAGTGTTGACTTCACGGTCAGTTCCTTCCATTGTGGAGCATTTGCATAGTCAGCTTTGATTTTCATACTTTCAGTCTATATAAACGTTGATTCCAATTACTTTTTCTTCTGCATGCGGGCATCGGCTTTGCGCAAGGCGATGTCGTATGCCTCATAGTAGTATTTGATGAAGTGGCTCCACAATGCCTTCTTGGAGAGCGCACCGGCATTGCGCCGGCAGGCTTCCACCGTCTTTTCCGGCATGGCCGAATAGTCTGCCACGGCATCCTTGATGGTGTCCGCCACTTCTGAATAGTTGTAGTCCGTGCGGTGGATGACCTTCACACCGTCCGTTATCTCACCGGGACGGCCAAATACGCCGTTGACCCAGAGGCCGAAGCCGGCCAGATCCGTGGTGATGCAGGGCACTTTGAAGGCGATGGCCTCCAGCGGTGTGTAGCCCCACGGTTCATAGTAGGAAGGATATACACAAAGGTCATTGCCCAGCACCACGTCATAGTAGGACATATTGACAATGCCGTCGTTGCCGTCAAGATAGCAGGGCAGGAAGATGACCTTCACACCGTCATCCTTCCGGTTGTGCATATCGTAGTATTTCATCATGCCCAGCACGTTGTCGTGACTCATGTTGTGCAGCCAGTGGGTCAGTTGCGGCACCTCCAGCGGTGTGTCGTACTTTCCGCCGTTTGCCAACCGTTCCTGCAAGTCCTTGCGGGGTTCGCCCACCCATCCCGGCACATCGATGAATGCCAGCACTTTTTTCTTCAACGCCTTGTCACGGAGCAACCGGTTCATGGCCTCAACAAACACGTCGATGCCTTTGTTGCGGAACTCGTAGCGTCCGGAGGTCGACACAATCAGCGTGTCGTCATCGAGCGATTCGCCGAGCAGGGCATTGGCCACCTCAAGCAGGCGTTTGCGTGCCGCCTTGCGTTTCCTGGAGAAAGCGGATGCCTTCGGCACGAAACTGTCGTCAAAACCGTTGGGCAGCACCACATCGACAGGTTTGTCGAGCAGTTCGAGACACTCGTTGGCAGTGATGTCGCTGACGGTGGTGAAGCAATCCACATAGTGGGCCGTCTGTTTCTCGATGGAGTGCTTGCTCTGCATATTCAGTTCACCGGCCATCTGGTCGCCGTTGTAGGCAAAGAGGTAGTCATAGAGCGGTTTCTGGTTGCCGGCTATCGAGCGTCCGATGCTGGTGGCGTGGGTGGTGAAGACGGTACCGATCTGCGGCATCACCTTATTAATATATAGGGCACCGAGTCCGCACATCCATTCGTTGGCATGATAGATGACGTGTTTGCCCTCCATATCCTTGCCCATCCAGCGGCAGATGCTCTCCACCACGAGTGCGGCTGCATACGAGAACATCGAAGCCTCGTCGTAGTCCCCATAGGCATGCAGCGAATCCACACGGTAGTTCTCCCACAGCCATCCATATATCTCGTTTTTCTTCTCGAAGTACGGTTGGAAATCCACAAGGATGGCCACAGGTTTTCCGGGCACATCCCAGCGTCCCACCTTCACGTGCAGCCCCTCCTCCTTCGCCTGCCATTGCCATGCGGCCAGCAGCGAAGCCTCTTCATGGAAATAAGGATTCCGGTTTTCATGCCACACATCCGGACCGATGAAGACAATCCGGTCTTCCATGGCCTCCTGAAGTGTTTTGGCGCGACTGGAGAGGACGGTATAGATACCCCCTACTTTATTGCAGACTTCCCAGCTCGCTTCGAAGATAAAATCAGGTTTTATCAGCTCTTTTTTCATATTGACATACTTAACGGCCGCAAAGATACGTAAAAATATTAAAAAAGTCTATGAATTTCCAGTATATTTTTCCCATCTGCCTCACTTTTATTGATATGGATTTGTTACCTTTGCCGAAATTTAAGTCTTCAAAAGCATGAGAACCCTGTTCTGTCAATCCGTGAAACGTGCGTGGTTCGCCGCCTTTCTTTCCGTCGTTGCGGCGACGGTGTTCGCCCAACAGTCGCAGGAAAACTTCTGCGGGCAACTGACCAACGACGAATACGAAGTCTTTCTCCGCATCGATTTCCAGCACCAGAATGTCATCATCCCCGGTCAGGAAATCTACGGTGCGCTGCCCGGTTATCTCGGCAAGAAGAGGAATCCGTTCTGTTGGCCCATCACTACGGTGAAGCAGCACGGCGAGCGGGAGATGCTGTTGACCATGGTCAACGACTACGGCAGTGAGGACCTCACGGCGACGCTCTCCCTGCAACACGATTCCACCTACGTATTGAAACAGGTCAGCGGCAGCACGCTCAAGGTGCCGAAGAACGGCAAGTGGCAGAAACTGCCGAAGACACTGGTTTTCCGGCGCGACCGCTGACGGTCACTGCCGCCGTTGTCCCCTTTGCACGTGGTGCTGTGGCAGGCGGAAGCGCACCACCACGGGCAAATGGTCGCTGAACCCCTTGTGGAAACGGGGGCCGATATAAGTCCGGAACGGTTTCATGCCACCGAACTTCTTGTCCTTTTCCAGCAGGAATGGTGCATCGTTGACATAACACGAATCCAGACACTGGAGCAGCGCACCGCTCACAAACACATGGTCAATGCCCTGCCAATGTCCTTGGTAGCGGTAGGAAGCCTTCGCCAGACCGTAGCGTCCGCCGACATCCTTGCTGACATTGTGATAGCCGGCTGTTTCCAGTTCCTCCAGTGGCGGACTGTCCGCCGTATCGTTGAAGTCGCCCACGAAAACAATCTTTGCCCACGGCGATACGGTGCGGATCTGGTCTGCCTCCGTCCTCATCCGCTGCAACACCTTGCGCCGCCAGGGTCTTGTTTTCCGTTCTCCCCCCAGTTTGCTGGGAGCATGAACCACAAAGACATGGAGCGTGTCACCCGACACACAGCGTCCCTTGACGTAAAGGATGTCGCGCGTGGGATGGTGTCCCTTTTCCGGTTCCACCGTCAGACAGTCGTAGCAGATAGGACGGAAGACGGCCGGTTGGTACATCAGCGCCACATCGATGCCGCGCCTGTCGGGCGAGTCTGTCATCAACCAGTTGTAGCCGGCCGTGCGCAACAGAGTGCTCCGCGTCAAGTCACGGAGCACCCTGTCGTTTTCCACTTCCACCAGCGCCACCAGACTGGGCACCGTTGCTACATCCAACCCGTCGGTGCAGGAGACGATGGTCTGTGCCACATGACGCAGTTTCATCCGGTAGCGTCTCGGCGACCACTTGCGTCGGCCGCCTTCCAGCCATTCCGTGTCCTGTTTCAGCGAGTCGTGTTCACAGTCGAAGAGGTTTTCACAATTGAACCCCACCAAGGTGAGCCACGAGGCAATGAGTAACAATCCGAACGGCATGGGGCGGAGCAGATGGTGTTATTTCGTCACGCGTTCAAGCCACTTGACCATCCCGAACATGACACCCATGGAGATGAGACAGACGATGAGGAACACCGACCAGCACATCCATACAGGCCATTTGTTGTACATCAACGGGCCGACCCACAGCAACAGGTTACCCACGGCGGTGGCACCAAGCCACAATCCCTGACAGAGTCCCTGCAAGTGTTTCGGAGCCACCTTGGAGACAAACGAGAGTCCTAACGGCGAGATGAAGAGTTCGGCAACGGTAAGGAAGAAGTAGACCACGATGAGCACCCACGGCCCGGCCTTCAGCCCCTCCTTGGCAGTCTCGCCCATCATCTTGAAGTCCTCGGCGGAAGGATAGCCCTGCACCAAGGAGTAGACCGCGAGGAAGAGATAGGCCAGTCCGGCGATACCCATACCGTAGGCTATCTTGCGCGGCGTGGAGATTTCCCGTCCGGCGCGTGTCAGCGAGGAGAAAATCCACATGATGACCGGTGTCAGCACGATGACAAAGAAAGGATTGACAGCCTGCCATATCTCCGGTGCAATGGTGTCCGTCACGACGAAGTCGCGGGCGAAGAGGCTGAGCGACATGCCGTTCTGATGGAACGAGAACCAGAAGAAGACGGCGATGCCGAGTACGGCAAACAGGGCAAACATACGCTGTTTGATTTCGGTGGCCATGGCACTCTTCTCCTCCGCGGTATAGTCGACGGTCTGTATGGATTCCTTCTTGCCCGGTGTGGGGAAGATGTTGCGCGAGCAGACGAAGATGAACAGGGAGATGAGCATAGCCACCACCGAGGCGATGAACGAATAGTGGATGCCGGTGTTGAAGACGTTGAGGTAGTGGGAGCAGAAAGCCGTCAGGTCTCCGCCAGTCTGTCCGCCCACTTTCTCCACCAGTTCACCGAGGTTCTGCATGGCTTCCGCAGAGAGCGCGGCACCCTGGTCAATATACTGATGGCAGAGTGCGGGCAGCGAAGCGTCGTAGGTGAGGCTGTTGACCTGCAGCCACCAGGAGCGCAGCAGCGGAGCGACGAACGGAGCGACGAGTCCGCCGATATTGATGAATACGTAGAAAATCTGGAAACCCGAGTCGCGCTGTCCCTTTGCGATGCGGAGCGCATCCTCGCCCTTTTGGGCCGCCTCGGCCTCGAAGTTGTCGTACATCTGTCCGACAATGGCCTGGAGGTTGCCCTTGAACAGTCCGTTGCCAAAGGCGATGAAGAACAGGGCCATGCAGGTGACGGGCAGCAGCCAGGCGACGTTGCCTGCCGTGGCCATGACGGGTACGGAGAGGATGACGTATCCCAAGGCCATGATGACGAGACCCGTCATGATGGTGCCTTTGTAGTTTTGTGTGCGGTCAGCGATGATACCGCCAACGAGGCTGAGCACATAGATACCGGCATAGAAGAAGGAGTAGATGACACCGCTCGTCTCGTCGGACAGTCCGAACTTGGAGCAGAGGAAGAGCACGAGCACGGCGTTCATGATATAGTAGCCGAAACGCTCTCCCATGTTGCTGAGTGCTGCGAGGAGCAGCCCTTTTGGATGGTTTTTGAACATAGAAATATTTGTTTATTTGATTTTAGAATTGTTGGTTTTCATCACATCGAAAAGGTAGGTGAGCTTGACGGCAATCTGTCCGAAGTTCGACTTTCCGAAGTAGTCGCTCTTGCTGTTGCCGTAGATGTTTCCCAAGCCGTAGTAGTATCGTCCTTCGAGGAGGAAATGTCCCAGTTTCGGTCGCGAGTATTCCAGTCCGGCTCCCACGGCGATGCCGTAGTCGAACTTGTTTTCCACGGGCATGGACTCTTGCGCGTTGATGTACGAGGAGCGTGGTTTCTCGGGCTCATAGCCTTCGCGGATGTTGGTGGCGGTCTTCTCGTTGAGGAAGAATCCCACCTGCGGCCCCACCTGGAAGAAGCCCTGGAAGCCTTTGCGTTCGCGTCCCCAGCCGAGCCGGGCCATGACGGGAACCTGCACGTAGTTCATCTTGCGCTCGTAGAAGAGGGCGTTCGTGGGGTCGTCGGCGTAATAGCAGGGGTTGTCGTTGGCATCGAGGATGTCTTCACTCCATCCCGTCTGCACGAGGTTGACTTCGGCCACGACGGCACAGATGCTCTTGAAGTATTTCTCGCAGGTGTAGCGCAGGGTGATGCCGGCGAGGGTTCCACCCAACTGTTTCTGTGGCACGCGCGGCGAAAAGCCCACGGAACTCATGGTCACGCCGCCGCTCAGTCCGACGGCCAGGTCATTGCGGTAGTCGCCCACCTGCGCCCGGACGGTCTGTGTCGCCATGAGCAGTGCGGCGAGGAAGGGCAGCAGTGCCCTGTGGTGCGTCAGTCCGGTATGATGATGTTGTTTCATGTTGTTGCTGTGTGACAGTTAAAGTTTGACGGTCTCCGTCTTCCCGTCGGGGGTGTAGTGGACGAAAAGGGCGGCGCGGTTCTGGTATCCGCCGCCACTGATGCGCCCGAAGCGCAGCGGTGTCTGTATGGGGGTGTAGCCCACAAGTCCGGGTGCTCCGGTGAAGCGGTTGCCGTAGAGGTGGATGCCCTTGATAAAGAAGTAGGCGTGGTCGAAGCCGGTGATGGCGAAGCGCGGCAGTGCCTGCATCATGTCGGCGTGGAAGTTCCAGCGGTATTTCAGGTTGATGCGTGCGGTCTTCGGCGAGAGGGGATCCATATAGAAGGTGGCGGGGATATAGGTATCGAAGCGGTGGAAGTTGTCCAGTTGATACTTGGTGTAGAGCATCCATTCGGTGTAGCCGAAGAGGGTAATCCGGAGGTCGGGTTCCGTGGCCTTGAGACTATTGAGGCGCGCCATGGCGACGTTGAGTTGGGGGGAGCGTCCGGTATTGAGGACAACCACGTTCTGCCGGTCGGTACGGAAGGCTTTGCGGAAGAGTTCCTCGCCCGACTTCAGGTTGGTGACGGAGCAGCCGGCCCCTCGGGCTTCGAGACGGCGGCGCAGTCCGAAGGTGAAGTTGCCTTTGTGACTGGTGGTGTCGTTGCAGTCGATGACGACGGTGTGGCAGTCGGGGAAGCGGCGGAGATAGCCATCGATATAGGTTTCGTTGAGCAGTTCGGGCGACTGGTAAGCCTGGAAGATGTTGGGCGTGGTATCGATTTCCGGTGCGTCGATGGAGAAAGGTATCAGCAAGCGGATTCCGTGTTTCCGGACGAAGCGGCTCAAGGATGCCGTCATCTTGGAGTAGAGGGGACCGATGATGAGGTCGCGGTCAGCGGCCTCGGGGTCTTGCAGGATGGTGTTGATGTCGGCATCCTCGGCCACGTTCCACGCCCGTATGTCCGTAGAGATACCGTCGGCGCGGAGACTGTCGCAGGCCATGAGCACGCCGCGGTAGTATTCTGTCATGCGCCGCCCGTCGCCGTTGTCGTCGTGGAGGGGCAGCATGATGCCGACACGCACGGCAGAACTGGCTTTCTGCTGCGCTCCAAGGGGTACTGTAAGCAGCAGGAGCAGCAGGAGTATGGGGATGCGGCGCAATGTTCCGTAGTTCATTTCCATGTTTGTTTTTGGTCTTTCGGGCACAAAATTACAAAAAAAGATGCGGTAAATCTACATTTTTCCGTAATTTTGCACAAATAAATTTGACTCATGGCATCAGAAACGATACAAACGGACGCCTCCGGGCGGACGGACAGCGATGGAAAAATCAACGTATGGGGGGCGCGCGTCCACAATCTGAAGAACATCGACGTGGAGATTCCGCGCCACTCCCTGACCGTCATCACGGGGTTGAGCGGATCGGGTAAGTCGTCGTTGGCCTTCGACACCATCTTTGCCGAAGGGCAGCGGCGCTACATCGAGACGTTCTCTGCCTACGCACGCAACTTCCTGGGCGGCATGGAGCGTCCCGACGTGGACAAGATTACGGGACTGTCGCCCGTCATCAGCATCGAACAGAAGACGACGAACCGGAACCCGCGCTCCACCGTGGGCACCACGACGGAGGTCTACGACTATCTGCGCCTGCTCTTCGCACGCGCCGGCAAGGCGTACAGCTACGAGACGGGCGAGGAGATGGTGAAGTACACGGAAGAGAAGGTGGTGGAGATGGTGGCGGCAGACTATGCCGGACAGAAGGTGCTGATACTGGCACCGGTGGTGCGCGGCCGCAAGGGCCACTACCGCGAGCTGTTCGAGAGTCTGCGCCGCAAGGGCTACCTCCATGTGCGCGTGGACGGCGAGGTGGTGGAGATGGTGCCGGACATGAAACTGGACCGCTACCGGAACCACGATGTAGAGGTGGTGGTGGACCGGCTGGCGGTGAAGGGCAGCGACGACGAGCGGCTGCGCAAGAGCATCCACACGGCCATGAAACAGGGCGACGGACTACTCATGGTGATGGATTACGGGACGGGACAGGTGAAGTATTTCTCGCGGAGGCTGATGTGTCCCACAACGGGCGTCTCCTATAGCGACCCTGCACCGAACACTTTCTCGTTCAACTCGCCCCAAGGAGCGTGTCCGCGCTGCAAGGGACTGGGCTACATTCAGGAGATTGACCTGGAGAAGGTCATCCCCAACCGCAGTCTGAGCATCCACGACGGAGCTATCGCACCGCTTGGGAAATACAAGAACCAGATGATTTTCTGGCAGATCGGTGCCATTCTGGAACGGTACGGCTGCACGCTGAATACGGCAGTCGAGGCACTGCCGGAGGAGGCACTGTCGGAGGTGCTCTACGGTTCGTTGGAGCGCGTGAGAATCAGCCGCGAACTGGTACACACCTCCAGCGACTACTTCACGGACTTCGACGGTGTGGTGAAATACCTGCACGACGTGATGGACAGCGGCGAGGGAGCCGGCGCACAGAAGTGGGCGGGGCAGTTCCTGGCCGAGTGCACCTGTCCCGAGTGTCACGGACAGCGGCTCCACCGCGAAGCCCTCTCCTACCGTGTCTGGAACCACAACATCTCGGAGCTGGCCGACATGGACATCACGGAACTGCGCCAATGGCTCGACCAGGCGGAGGAGCACATGGACAGCCAACAGCAGCGCATTGCCGCCGAGATACTGAAGGAGATACGCACCCGACTGGACTTCCTTCTGGAGGTGGGTCTCGGCTATCTCTCGCTCAACCGGCAGGCGGCATCGCTCTCCGGCGGTGAGAGCCAGCGCATCCGTCTGGCCACGCAAATCGGATCGCAACTGGTCAATGTGCTCTACATCCTCGATGAACCGAGCATCGGACTCCACCAGCGCGACAACGACCGCCTCATCCATTCGCTCAAGGAACTGCGTGATTTGGGGAATACGGTCATCGTCGTGGAACACGACCGCGACATGATGCTCCACGCGGACTATATCGTCGACATCGGCCCCAAGGCCGGAAGAAACGGCGGTGAGGTGGTCTTTCAGGGCACACCGGCCGACATGATGCGCGCCGACACGCTCACCGCACGCTATCTCAAGGGACAGGAACCGCCGCAGGACGGCCGCCACCGCACGGGCAACGGCCTACGGCTGACCTTGCACGGCTGCCGCGGCAACAACCTGAAAAACGTCGACGTGGAGTTTCCGTTGGGTTGCCTCATCGTCGTCACGGGGGTCAGCGGATCCGGCAAGTCAACCCTCGTCAACGAGACGCTCTACCCCATCCTCTCGCGCCACTTCTACCGCTCGCTCCAACCGCCCATGCCCTACGACAGCATCGAGGGCTTGGAACTGATAGACAAGGTGGTCAACGTAGACCAAAGTCCCATCGGACGCACGCCGCGCTCCAATCCGGCCACCTACACCGGGGTTTTCGGCGACATACGCACCCTGTTCGTGAAACTGCCCGAGGCACAGATCCGGGGTTACAAGCCGGGGCGGTTCTCCTTCAACGTCAAAGGGGGACGCTGCGAAGCCTGCGGCGGCAATGGCTACAAGACCATCGAGATGAACTTCCTGCCCGACATCCAGGTGCCCTGCGAGGTGTGCCGCGGCAAGCGGTACAACCGCGAGACTCTGGAGGTGAGATACAAGGGGAAGTCCATTGCCGACGTGCTTGACATGACCGTCAACCAGGCCGTCGAGTTCTTCGAGAACGTACCCGACATCCTCCGCAAAATCAAGGCCATGCAGGAGGTCGGACTCGGCTACATCCGTCTCGGACAGCCCTCCACCACCCTCTCCGGCGGCGAGAGCCAGCGCATCAAACTGGCCGCCGAACTCTCGAAGCGCGACACGGGAAAGACGCTCTACATCCTCGACGAACCTACCACCGGACTTCATTTCGAAGACATCCGCATCCTGATGGACATCCTGCAACGCCTCGTGGATCGCGGCAACACGGTCATCATCATCGAGCACAACCTCGATGTCATCCGTCAGGCGGATTACATCATCGACATGGGACCGGAGGGCGGACGGCAGGGCGGACAGGTGCTCGCCACGGGCACACCCGAGCAAGTGGCCCAGAGCAAGAAGGGCTTCACGCCCCGCTTCCTGAAGGAAGAGCTGGACAGAAGCCGCCAATAAGGTTTCTTCTGCAGTACTTCCATTCCCGTTAGAACGGGTAGCCCACGGCAAAATGGAGGGTCTGGTTCTTGCTGAAGCCGTCGACATTGTAGAGGCCGCTCTTCCCTGTGTCGTAGGGCACATGGATGCCGACACCCCAATCGAGGCGCAGCACCAGAAAATCAAGGTCGTAACGCAGGCCGACTCCCGTGCCCACCGCCATCTCGCGGAGCAGATTCTGGGGTTTGAACTTGGTGGTGGCATAGGGAACGGAGGTGCCGTAGTTGTCGCGGAAATTCCAGACATTGCCGGCATCGAGGAACACAGCCCCATAGAGACTGCCGAAGAGGCGGCACCGATACTCCAAGTTACCGACCAGCTTGATGTCGCCGTTCTGCATGAGGTAGGACATGGCCTTGTCTTCAATGCCGGGAAAACTGCCGGGACCTACGCCGCGCACCGAAAAGGCACGGATGCTGTTGGCACCGCCCACATAGAAGAGTTCGCTGTTGGGAGCCCAGTCGCTGTTGCCGAAGCAGTAGAGCAGTCCGGCATTGACGTGGGCCAACAGCTGCGAAGAGGCATTGAGTGTCCAGGTTTTGGTGAAATCCGTCTCGACCTTGACAAACTGCGAATAGGGATTCTTGAAGAGTTTCTTGCCGCTGTCGTTCCATTTCTTTCCGAAAGCGGCAAAAAGCAACGAGGTGAGGTTGCCCGACTCCGACACCGTGGTGGTCCAGCGCACGGGATGGAGCAGGGACGACGGACTGACATAGGTATAGGTGTAGCGCATCTCCGGCACGAAATAGTCCTGCATGGTGGCACGGAGATAGGGGTTCTCCCCCATCACGCTGTCGAACTCGGCCGTATGGCTGTTCATAAACTGGTATTTCACCATGAGCGGTGTGAACTCATGGCGCGAAGTGGCGGAAGTCTGCCAACTGTAAGCCCACTTGCCGCTCACGATGTGCATCTTGTAGTAGCCGGGGCGGCGGATGGTGTTCGACGAGACCTTGGCCACCGTGGACGGCGTAGCATAGAAGCGGCGCGGACGGCGCACGGTACGTCCGTCCGGCAACCGTCTGATTCTGCTGCTGTTGCCACCGAAATAGGGGGCGATGAGCCGCGGAAACTCAATGGCGGCATCGAAGCCGTACTCGTAGTTGCTCATGCTGGCACTGCTGTTGGTGGCCCACTCATACGATCCGTGTACCGACACGTCTATCTTCTCGCCGCCACGGAAAGCATTGCGGCGCACCAGTCCCAACTTGACCTCAGGACCGACACGTCCGATGGCACTGCCGTTGAAATCGGTCTCGATATACGAGTCCCAAGGTTTGTCGAACGTGCAGTTGAGCGTCAGGTCGAGCGTGTCGCAGGCGGGTGAACTGTTGCGCGGCGTGAACTGGAACTCGGTGGAGGAGAACAGACCCATGGCATTGATTTTCCGGGCACTCTGCACGTAGTTGTCGTAGCTGTAGAGCTGTCGCGGACGGATTTTCATGTCGGCCATGATGACACGCGGACGGATGGGCGGACGCTTCCCTGCGAAGCGGACGGTGAAATAGCGGTGGCGGATGGAGTCCGTGCAGGTCTCGCCGAAGGTCTTGCGCATATTGATGTTGACGCGTCCGACGTACCATTTGTGGCGCGCCTGCACCGGGGTTTCCTCGGCCAGTTGGAAGCGCAGCTGCACCTTGCCGTCAACGGCAAAGGTATCGGCCAGATAGGAGGCGTAGCCCGGTTGGTAATAATAGTAGCCGCTGTTGCGCAACAGGGTGCTGATGCGGCTCCGCTCCGCGTCGAGGCGGCTCACCACGAAGGGGTCGCCCTTGCGCACGAGAGCGGCTGTCGAGGCTGCGCGAATCAAGCTGTCCGCCCCGGCATCGAAACCCACGTAGCGGATGCTGTCCAGGGTGAAGAGGTGCCCCGGCGACACCTTGTAGCCGATCTTGGCCGTCTTCGGATTGGACTGCGGCACCACCTCGGCCTCAACCTCGCCGTGGAAGTAGCCGTGGCTCCGGAGCACGTTCTTGGCCACCTGGGCACGCAACTGGGGATTGACCCACGACATGAGCACAGGTTGCTTGCCGAAGGTCTTGTTCATCCAGCGTCCCAAGGCGGAGCTGTCGGCAGAAAAGGCATTCCACACCGCCACGCCGAACGAGAACGGCAGGCGGTGGTAGCTGCTGCCCAGCAGGGCACCGTTGGGAGCCGTGGCGAGGGCGGCCTCGATTTCCTCCCGTGTGGCATCGTAGTTGTCGTTCTGCTCACAGTCGGCATAGCTGATCCGGGTCAGCCCGACGAAGAGCTGGTCGCCGTCGGGCACGGTCTTGGTCATGCTGCAGCCGACGAGCAACAGGGGGACTGCCGACAGGAAAAGGAATCGTGGTATCTTGGAGTGCATCATAGCCGGTACTGTTTATGGTTTGACGTTCGTAGTCCTGACGCTGTCCCTCCGCAGACTGTCGGCACGCACAGGTTCCTTGGGCACAAACACGGGAGTCCTGCCGCTGCGGAAGCGGATCAGGTCGCCGAAGTTCTGCAGCGTGCGCCGCCAGACGAAGCCGGCACCGTATTTCTGCGTATAGCCGTCCAGCCAGTCATAGGCGTTGTTGTCGTAGAAGAACGTCAGGTATTTGTTGGCCGTGTCGTCGAGACGATATTCCAGCGTCACGTTGTCGAACACCGACTCCGCGGCACGCTGGTAGTCGCTGCCCGACGACACCTTGCCGCCCACCGACACCTTGAGGCGGTTGTTCCAGAAACGCTTGGCGAACTTGAACGAGTAGTCGGTGTGCATATTGCCGGAGGCATCGGTCGAGTTGTCGAGGCCGAAGGAGAGGTCGAGGGTGCGCAGGGCATTGCCCGTAATCTGGTTGATTTCGGCATTGAGGAACGAACTGAGGGCCGAATTCATGGAGAAGGCTCCGGTGTTGCCCTCGGAGAGGTACATCCCCGTGGTCAGCATCGACACGGCCAGCTTGCCGCGGTGCTCCACGCTCATGGCCTGCAACTCGCTGTGGAGCTGCAAGTCTTCGGGTGCATCAAGGGTGAACTCCAGTCCCATGTCGCTCAGCGTGCGCGTAAGGATTACGCCGCAGGTGAACACCACACTGCGCCCCACCCCGCTGCTTCCCGTCACGGTGGCCTTGGTCTGCTCGGTGGCCGTGATATGGAGCGTGGGGTTCATCATGTCACCGGTGAACTCGATGTACGACCCATTCTGGATGACAAACGTCTTGAGCGGAATGACGGGCAGCGAGTATTTCATCTCGCCGTTGCTCAGCGTGTACTTCCCCGTCAGTTGGAGATCGTCAGCCGGATTGTAGGTCATGCGCAGCGTGCCGCCGCCCGTCAGGTCCACGTAGTTGGAATGGTCGGCATTGAGGTAGGCGATGATGTGTGCGCCCTTCGAGACCTCCATCGTCAGGTCCATGTTGAAGCCTGTCAGGTCGGGGCGGTTCACCACGGTCTGCGTGGTGTCGCTGAAATCGGTGAACTTCACCAGTTCGTCCAACTGGTTGTCGGTCGACAGGGGCGAGTCGCGCAGGATGTAGCGCATATCGGTGGTGCCCAGCACGTCGAGCTTGCCGCGCATCGTGAGGTCGGTGAGTTCGCCGTTCATGCGTCCCATGAAGTTGACGAAGGCTTTGCCGTAGGCTTCGCTCCGGGCGTTCTCCTTGGCATCGATAATCTGGTAGTTGACGGCCCTCATCCGCATATCGACCTTGACGTGTGCCGGGTCTGCGAAATTGACCTCGCCCATGATGGTGAGCGGATTGTCGTTGTGGGCGTAGACGTTGAAATTCTCCAGCAGCAACCGGGAGTCCACGATGCGCACGGGGTCGTCGTCGAAGCGGAGCCTCATGCCATACGGCACACTGACCAGCCAGGAGTTTTCCAGCAGGAGTTCTCCGTTGACCTGCGGATGGTCGAGTGCGCCCTTGACCGTCAGTTGTCCGTCGGCAGAACCTTCCAGACCGGCAATCTGGTCGGGCACGAAGCCGTTGACCAGACTGAGCGGCAGGCGCGTCAACTGGAGCACGGCATCCATGGAGCCTTCGCCGGCATTATAATAGGTGCCGGAGAGCACGCCCACCTCCTCGTCGTCCTTCATCAGACGGGCTTCCACGGCGTGGGCATCGTCTTCCTTCTGCAGGTAAATCAGTTCCGTGCCGACATTGCCCCAACGGCAGCCTTCATAGGTCATGTCGTTGACGGCCAGATTGCTCACCACGGAGAAGTGGCCCGAGGGGTGTTGCACCACGTGGCAGTCGCCCTCCATCAGTCCGCCCAGTCGCGGGGCATAGGGCAGCACGGCGGTGATGCTGGCCAGATTGAAGCGGTTCATGCTGACCGTGATGTCCTGCAGGGCTTCGGGGTCGCTGTCGGTCGAATAGATTTTCACGCCTGTGCCGTCGTCCGCCACGAGGTTGACGTGGGCTTTCACTCGGTTGTCGGCACCGAGGAAGATGTAGTTGTCCTGGTTGAGGGCAAACTCCTTGTAGCCCAGCGTCGGACGGTCGGGCAGCAGACGGATGTTGATGCCGCTGTCCACCATCTCCGCCCGCGCTCCGAGGCGCACGCCCAGGCGGTTCTTGTCGTCGTAGTAGCGCAGCCCGACGGAGGCTCCGCGCTCCTGCACCACCCCGTTGAACACGGCGTTGAAGACAAACTGCGGATTGCGGCGGTTGTTGCGTATCTGACCGTGGATGGCCAGTTGCTCCTTGTATTGCAGGAGCTTCAGGTTGATGGTGTCGAGGCGCGTGCCGCCGTAGACCAGCGAGTGGATGTAGCCGTCGCCGTTGATGCCCACACCGGGCGAGGTCTCCACGTCGAAATGGAGGTCTTTATAGCTGATGTCCATGCCTATCCGGAGCAGATTGGCCATGGGGTTGTCGCTCTGGCTCGCCACGTGGAGGCGCATCACGGGCAGCAGTCGGCGGATGGCCGGTTGGTTGATGACCTTGTGTCTCATCTGCGCCGCCACCGAGTCGGAAACCTGCGTCAGCGACCGCATCAAGTGGCCGTAACTACCGGAAGCGTTGAGCTGCACCTGGAAGTCGCCGCACTCCAGACGGGTCTCCGTGGTGTCGGGGGTCAGGTTGGCAAAGAGGAGGATGTCGCGGGGACGGTAGACGTGGGACGAGTCGCGGATGGTGAGGTCGTTGAACGTGCCGTTGACATAGTGGGTGGTCTTCAGGTTGCTGTTGACATCGATGTGGCCGCAGAGACCGACAGCCAAGGGCTTGTCCATCATGCGCAGCCGGTAGAGGTCGAGGTGCTGGAGGTCGGTGGTCAGCGTGGCCTGCAACCGCTGCTTGCTCATCAGCGCGTCGAGGGTGGCCAGACCGGAGGCCAACGGGTGGCGGCTGTCCACGGCGGCGTGCAGCACGCCTTGGCGCAGGTCGAGGGTGGCGCGTGCCCCACTGAAGGTCTGCGAATCCAGATCCAGACTGTCCAGTCGCACGTCGGCCTGCGCCACGGTGTGCGGCGAGAACACGTCAATGCCCCGGCCTTTCGCGTGGGCTTGGGCCGACAGACGGCCGACGGGGTTGTGGGGCATGAAGTGGCGGAGGTTCAGCCGGCTCACCTGCAGGTCGGCCTCGTAGGCCATGCGCCGGGTGTCCAGCGAACCTTTGGTCCGGACGGTTCCCGTTCCCTCCCTTAGGGTCACGTCGGCTGCATAGCGCGTCCCGTCAGCCGTCAGCCGTCCGTGGGCGGCGATGCCGTGGGGAAGGTGGACGTTCCGGCGGAAATCCTTAGGCAGCAGGGCGGTGAGGAAAGCCATGTTGCCCGTCTCCATCTGGAAGCCGATCTTGGCACGCAACAGCTCCGGACGGCTGACGTTGGCCGCAAAGCCCTCGGCCTTGGCATAGAACGCCGTGGGCAGCGAGAGATTCCAGTCGGTCAGGCTCATATACGCCAGATTGCCCGACAGCGAACCACTGACAGAGAGCGGATAGTAGGGCCACTGCCGCCGGAAGTCCGCCGGCATCGCACCCATGAAGAGCATCAGGTCTTGCCGCCCCAGTCGGGCATCCAGCCGCAGCCGCATCCGGTCGTTTGCGTCTTCGTCCGTCAGCGAGAGGGGCAGTTCGAGTTGTAAGTTGACATCGGAGGAGGGGGTCTGGATCTGGAGCGACGGCAGGCGCACCGTGCCGTCGGCCATCAGCAGCCGCCCGGTCAGCCCGACAAGGGCGAGGCCGCTCTTCTCCTTCCACTGCAACCGGCGGAACGACAGGCGCACCGTGGTGTCGTGGTAGAAGAGGCTGTCCAGGCCGAGGCGGATGCCGTCAAACGACAGGTGGTGGACATCCAGGCCGTCGGCCATAGGCGCGAAGCGGTTGTCGTAACGCAGAGTGCCCTGTTCCCAGGCGACAGCCCCCACCTTATAGGTCTGCGTCCCGAGGTCGAGGTCGGCCTGTCTGACGCTGAGGCGGTTCAGACCGGCACTCACCCGCATCGTGTCGCCGGGCGTATGGACGACCACCGAGGTCTTCCGCACCACCAAGCTGTCCGCCAGGATGCGCCAACGGTTCTCTGTCGTGGTCGTGTCCTCCGGAACGCTGTCGTTGAGGGCAATGTCCAGACGGCTGTCCTCCAGTCGGATGCCGTTGAGCTGTACGGTCTGGTGGATGAGGTCAATGCCGCGACTGGCCAGCGAGAGGCGGCCCACCTCTCCTTTGATACGGGCGGCGGCAATCAGTCCTGCCGTATGGATGCGGGCGCGGTTCACCTCCAGCCCGTTGACGACCACGCGCCCTTCCAACAAGGGCAGCAGCCGCACGTCGACGACGGTGCGCTCCACGTTGGCCAGCGTATCGGGTCGCCCCGTGACGGAATCCGTCCCGACAATCCGCACGCCGTCAATGCCCAGGTCAAGCGGAAAGGTCAGGCGCACCCGGTCTACCGACACGGCCAGTCCGGTCGTTTCCGATGCCGCACCGGTAATCTTGCCGACCATCCAGTGCTGCACCGGAGGCAGGTAAAGCAGCAGTGCCAGGACGAGAAACAACAGGACGGGACTCAACAGGAGGCCCACCATCCACCAGACCGCTTTCTTCATGGGTTGTCGGAAAAGATGATGTTGTTCCAGATGGGGTCGTCGGGCAACGGCGACTCCACAGTCATTTCCTGCTTGGAGACAGGATGGACGAACGCCATGCGGCGCGAGAGGAGGGAGATGCTGCCGTCGGGATTGCTGCGCCGCGCCCCGTATTTCAGGTCGCCGCGGATGGGCATTCCCAAGGCGGCCAGTTGGCAACGGATCTGATGGTGGCGACCCGTGAGCAGTTGCACTTCCAGCAACAGGTAGCGGTCAGTCTTGCCGATGGCCCGGTAGCGCAGCACGGCTTTCTTGGAGCCGGGCACTTCATGGTCGTAGGCATACGACTTGTTCTGTTTCTCGTTGCGGGTCAGCCAGTGGGTGACGGTGACCGCGTCCGTGTCGGGCACGGCGGCCGGCTGTACCAACGCCCAGTAGGTCTTGTGGACCTCGCCGTCGCGGAACATCGCGTTGAGGCGCGCCAACGCCTTGGAGGTACGGGCAAACAGCACCAGTCCGCTGACGGGGCGGTCCAACCGGTGGACTACACCGAGGAACACGGCCCCCGGCTTCTGGTATTTCTCCTTGATGTAAGCCTTGACCGTTTCCGACAGCGGCGTGTCGCCCGTCTTGTCGCCCTGCACGATTTCGCCGCTCTTCTTGTAGACGACGATGAGGTGGTTGTCTTCGTAAACGACTTGCATAAGCGCGTCTGGTTTTATTGCTCTGCGATGATGTCCATCGGATGGTTCACGAAAGTGGTGGCACCGTGCTCGGCGAGGAACTGGCGGTCGCGGAATCCCCACAACACACTGATGCACGGCAGTCCGCTGTTGCGTGCCGTGGCCAGATCCACGTCGCTGTCGCCCACATACACGGCCTCGTCCTTGCCCACGCCCAACAGGCGGAACGCCTCGTCCACGGTGTCCGGGGCGGGCTTCTTGCGGATACCCTCTGCCTCATGTTCGCCCACGGCCACCGGAATCTCGGGGAAGAAGTGGGCCACCAGTTCCTGCGTGGCGGCATAGAACTTGTTGCTGACCACGGCCATCTTGCTGCCGCGCCGGTGCAGCGCATGGATGAGGTCTGGAATACCGTCGTAGGGAGCGGTCGTGTCCAGCGAGTGCTCCATGTAGTATTGGCGGAACGTGTCGAAACACGCCTCAAACCGGGGGTTGTCCGCCCCGTCGGGCACGGCACGCTCCATGAGCAGCCGGATGCCGTTGCCCACGAAGCGGCGGATGTCGTCCCTGCCGTGTTCGGGCATCCCGAACTGCCGGAGGGCATGGTTGGTCGCGGCGGCCAAATCGCCGAGGGTGTCGAGCAGGGTGCCGTCAAGGTCGAAGATATAAGTCTTGTATTGCTTCATCGCGGTTCATCTTGTTTTCCGGGCAAAGTTACCAATTTTTTTCTATTTTTCTTGCAGCAGTCGGAGGAAAGTTGTATATTCGCCGAAGAATATTTGTCGGTAACGACCTAATTGCATAAAAAATCGAAAGAAAGCACTATCTTTGCAACATGTTTCACTTCCGTGAATCACACGTCAAATTCGGTTATTTTTTTGCTTTTTATCTATAAAAATTTGATTATATAGATTATTATTTATAACTTTGCCGTGAATTTTTAACGGAATCCATATGCTACTAAGGTTTATTGTGCAAAATCTGGCATCATTCAAGAATGCGGTTGAGTTCAACTGCTTTCCTTCAAGCAAGTCACACCGTCATGAGAATCATAAGATTGAGTGCGGATATGCCACGGTATTGAGATTAAGTGCCATCTATGGAGCTAATGGTGCGGGCAAAAGCAATCTCCTCCAATCCATAAAGCTACTTAAGGACATGGTTGAGTCTGAAAGTTTGTCACAATTCAACTTTCCTAAGTCGCCGACATTCAGATTTGATCGGGAATACCTCACTCAGCCATCAGGAATGGCGATAGAGTTCTTTGTAGATGGTAATGCCTTCTATTACCATATTGAATTCGACACACAGAATGTCATTGTGGAGGAGCTTTTCCTCAGTAAAAAGACAAAGGACATCAAGCTCTTTGGCCGAGACAGTAATGGGCTCTCTATCAGTGCCGATTATATGATAAATGCCAGTACAGAACAATTTCTGGATGCACTTAACAGGCTTGTGCGACCAGATATGCTCCTGCTCTCTTTCCTCGGGAAATACTATCCAAAGGAAATACCGTTAGCATCCTCAGCCTACAAATGGTTCACCCAATCACTTGAAGTGCTCACTCCAGAATCCATTGCTGGTTTTGTTCCGCATCTGCTTGACAAAAACGCCGATTTCGCAAAGCTGGTAAATGAGACCATTCCACAGATGAAGACAGGCATCTCCGAGCTGGAGGTCAAGAAAGAAGTTATCAGTGAAGAGGAGATAAAGGGAAACATAGAGTTGCAGCAGATAGCAAAACGCGCAAAAGCTCAGGTGGGTATGCCTTTAGCCAAGATTGACATCCAAAGTGGTGGCACGGTAAACTATGTGTTTGAGAATGGCCAACTATATACAAAAACGCTTGTCAGCATACACAAGAAGCTTGATGGTACTGAGGTGGAAATGGCTATGAGTTCTGAGTCAGACGGGACTCGCCGACTCATTGAGTACATGCCATTGTTCTATGCAGTAACAAAAGAAGGTGGAATCTACATCGTAGATGAAATAGAGCGCAGCATGCATCCTATTCTCATCAAGGACATCATACAAAAATTGTCGGAGAGCAATACCGCAAAGGGACAATTAATCTTCACGACCCATGAGTCCGGGCTACTTGACCAAAACATCTTTCGTCCAGACGAAATATGGTTTGCCCAAAAAGATTCCGAGCAGGCTACACAACTTTATCCCCTCAGCGACTATAACATTCACAAGACAGCGAACATCGAGAATGGCTATCTGATTGGACGTTATGGCGGTATCCCCTTTTTGTCGAACCTTAAAGACTTGCACTGGTAATATGATTCAGAGAAGAAAAGACTATAGCAAGCACGAACCTACAAAGGACTCCCACAAAATATATGTGATATGCGAAGGAAAGGGTACGGAACCGGACTACTTTGCCTTTTTCGAGGGACTTTCCTCTAACCTGCAAGTTATCACGATACCTCCGACCACTGGTACTGACCCGCTGAAACTGATGGAGCTTTCAAAAGAGATCCTGGCTGGAGAAAACCGGCAATTTACGGTCAACTACCAATATGGTGATACTGTTTGGTTTGTCATTGACACAGATTCTTGGGAGACAGAAGGGAAGATTGCACCGCTTCGTCGGTACTGTACTGAGAAAAATCAGCACATCACAGACGAATTGGACGAGGTAAAGCCTTACAACGCCTGGAATGTGGCACAAAGCAACCCCTCTTTTGAAATATGGCTTTATTACCACATATATGATAGCAAGCCAAAAGATGAGGAAGTCGCTAATGCCCATTCTTTCAAGGAGTTTGTAGGCAAGAGTATTTCCGGCGGGTTCGACTGTCAGAGCCATCCTGTGTATCTTGAAGATGCCATAAAGCACTCCATGAGTAATTTTTCGAGGAACAATGACGGACTTCTTGAAAAGTATACCACTGAAATGCACGTCTTAGGACATGAAATCTTGAATTTCACCAAGCTGGAACTTGACAAGCTAAAAAACAAAATAGGATAAGTATGCCATAAGCAAAACCCATACGGAGCAACCTGGCGTGAAATATCAAAGGGCCGAGGGTGTCGAGCAGGGTGCCGTCAAGGTCGAAGATATAAGTCTTGTATTGCTTCATCGCGGTTCATCTTGTTTTCCGGGCAAAGTTACCAATTTCTTCCGTAAAAGCACGCTCTTGAAGCAGAAAATGTAGGGCAAAACTATTTTTCTCTGCCCAGAGAAATAATTTTCCCTGCCCAGAGAAATAATTTTTGCTGGGCAGGGAAATGAAAAAGGATAGGCTGAGCTTTCGCTCCCGCGCGCAGTCAGAACGGGAACGAATAGGTCTTGATAATCTTCGAGTTTTCAGCCGCATCCGGGTCGCTGCTGGGGAAGATGACCTTCAGGTTGATGGTCTTGATCAGATTCACGTCCCGGACCTTCTCCGCCACTTCATCGCAGACCTTGATGGCCTTGCTGTCGTCGCGCTTGTAGGCCACGTCACTGCCGAACGCCGTCGACAGGGCGGCATTCATCGCGCTGCTGGTCTGGGCTCCGAAGAGGTTGCCGTCCTCGCCCACAGCCTTGTATTTCACGATTTCATCGCCGTCGTCGTCACTGCTGCAAGCGGTGAACACGGCGGTCATCATTCCGCAGCAAAGGACGGCTGCGAGCGTCATCAGATACTTTTTCATCATGTTTGAATGTTTTTTATTGGTTAATATAAATGTGTTGTCTGTTGCTGAGACTTGCATCAAGTCTATTCGTCGGAGGTGTAGTCTTTTCGCTCCCGGTTGTCGCCGAACTGCTGCAGCTCCTCGTCGGTGACGCTCATGAGCTGCTTGTTCTTCGCGTTCTGGTCCCGCAGCACCATCAGTCCGATCTGCATTCCGCCGAGGTAATACTCGTGCAGCTTCTGGATGAAGCTGCGGAGGACAGGCGTGCGGAGCACCCGTGCCACGGTCTCGCGCGTCGTCTGCGGTCTGCAGGGCAGGAGGATGGTGGTCGTCACGGTATCGTACACGCGCCGCCTATCGTCGTCCAGCTCCGCACGCAGCTCCGTCATCTTCCGCTTGA
This sequence comes from Oscillibacter sp. MSJ-31, assembly GCA_963651005.1. Taxonomy (GTDB): domain Bacteria; phylum Bacteroidota; class Bacteroidia; order Bacteroidales; family Bacteroidaceae; genus Prevotella. The sequence continues at coordinate 94,105 of CAVJNH010000001.1, read as the reverse complement.
TGGAGAAGCTCTTTCCGCCCTGCTCCACGAACTTGCTTTCCTTGATGTCCTTCCACGTGCTGATGTTGGTGCTGAAGATGTTGTCGGCCGTCTCGTCGGTGGCCACGAAGTTACGGCTGAGCAGGTTCTCCACGAAGAGTTGCAGCGTGCTGTCGGCCATCTGGTCGAGGCTATTGGGGTAGAGCTGGCAGACGCGGGTGTTCAGCGAGTCTTCGGCCTCCAGATCCTCTATCTCGGTGGCGAGGCGGTCGCAGAAGTTGTCGAGGTTGTGGATGACCATCAGTGCCGCCGTGCGTTCCATCGCCCGCTGCTCGCGGTGCTGCATCCAGGCCGTGGTGCCGAAGGTCACGATGATGCCGGTGATGGTGCCCAGCGTGTTGCTGAGCGTATTCCGCCAGAACTCGTGTCGTTGCTTCTTCCTCTCCATCCTGCCAACGCCGTTTTCGCCGTTCTACGTGTCTACACCGTAATCTTGAACCGGTTCAGATTGTCGTCGTCACCGGACTTGGCCTGCGTCACGGTCAGCACGATTTTCTCATTGGATTTAGTGGTCAGATAGAGGGTACACTTCCGCGCCGCGCCGTCTTCGGCGGCCTTCACCTTAAGGGTGGCCTCGCTGACACCGTCGCTGTTGAGCGCGGTCTGCGGAGTGACGGTCAGCCACGCCGGAGCGTTCTTCACTTCGGTAATCACGGAGTGGATGCTGGAGAACGTCATCGCCACGTCGTAGTCTTGGTTGGCCACGGTGATGTCGTAGTTGTACACCACTTCCTCGTCATCGTCGCTGCTGCACGACGTGAGCGCAGTGGTCATCATGCCGCAGCAAAGGACGGCTGCGAGCGTCATCAGATACTTTTTCATCATGCTTGAATGTTTTTGTTTGTTGTATGGTTCTATTGCGATGCAATGCTTCATGGGTTGTTCACGGTCAGTCGGTCGACTGCACGAGGATGGTCTCGCCGGCATCGAGGGCGGTCTTGATGTCCTTGCCGCCGCTCTGCACCTTGCAGAGGCTGATGTCGTCGCCCTCCACCTCTTCTATCTTCAGCTTGCCGATCTGCTTCCTCGCCTCCTTGCCTGCCACGGTCTTGGCGGTATAGACGGCGAGGTGGAGACCCTTGACGGCTCCCTCGCGGCTGCCGAGGTCGATATAGACTTCCTTCTGCTTGTCCTTCTTGTCGCGCGCACCCTCGATGATGTTGGCCGAGAGGGGCAGCTTGCGGTTGAAGTAGGCGGTGATGCGGCTCGACAGCAGGGCCATGGCACTGTTGATTGCGCCGTCGGCAGTCTCCTTCCACACACCGCTGGCCTCAGAGATGTTGAACGTGGGACTGGCCACCACCGCGTCGGTGCGGGCATCCTTCATGTGGAGCGTCACGCCCAAAAGCCCCTTGTAGTAGGTCTTGGACTTCTTGTTGGCATCCGTGTCGGTCTTGGAGGTGGTGGCCACGGTGGTGACGGTGGCATCCACGTAGTATGCGCCGTCGCGGGCGGCTTCCTCCTCGGAGAGCGGGCCGTCGATGGCCGAGACGCGCCGCGCCTGCGAGATGCCCTTGACGATGGCGGCCCTGACGGCACTCTCGTAGTTGGCCTTCTGCTGCGTGGACAGGTTGCCCTCCAGCACATCGGCAATCGCGCCGAGCACCGATCCGAGCCCCTGCGTCTTCTCCTGCACCTTCTCCTTCTTGGGATAGCTGAGGTTGTTCACGCCGATGGTCACCTGCGCATTGCGTTCCTCCTGTGCGGACACGGACATCGTCGTTGCGCAGCAAAGGACGGCTGCGATCGTCATCAGATATTTTTTCATCATGCTTGAAGTTTTTTGTTCGTTTATCAATCTGAGTTACTTTGTTCCAAGATATTCACTGATGGAGTTGTCATACATACTGCCATATTGGTCGGTGTTGTAGACCTTGACATGAGATCCGCTGGTGGTACGTGCCAGCGTGTAGTAGAGGTCGCGCAGGGAAATGGCGGGATTGGCAGCGATGGCTTCCTGAAAACCGCGCGTGAAACCGTTGGACCGGTAGACACCGAGCTGGTCACTCCACACGGCGGCGTGGCTCGTTTCCCACGGATTGGCGGCGGTGATGAAGAGCGTGCCGGGCAGTCCCTCGCAGCGTTTGCCGAGACCTCCGCTGTAGCAGGCCTCCACGGCAACGAGCATCTTGCGGTGGGGCATGGCGGCGAGGATGGCCGACAGTTGCTCGTAGGTCATGGACTGCGAACCGCCGAAGTCCAGCGAACCGGGCGAACCGTGGCTGCTCCAGAAGACGAACACGTTGTCTGTTGCGGAAGAGCTGATGACCTGCGGCAGGCGGTCGCTCCGCCGGCCTTGCAGGATGTCGCCAAGGTCGGCGGGTGTGAGGTCGGCAAGACGGTAGTCAATGGCAGCGGCATCGTAGAGGTTGTCCCCCGTGTCGCTCACGCGCAACACGCCCTGCTCCGCGTTCTTGCTGTTGTGGGCCACATCGTCCGCGCAGATGAGCACGATGTGGTCGTCTGCGTAGCCGTGCTGACGGAGTATCTGGTACATGGCGAACACGTCGGCCTGGAAACGGTAGTTGCCCCAGCCCGTCGAGGCGGCGATGAGCAGTGCCCAGCGGTCGCGCAGCGCGGGATAGGAATGGGAGCTGCCTGTGGTGCTGAAGGTCTGGAGGTTCGAGGCCGTCCAGTCCCACACGTTCTTCGATGAAGAGGTGCGTTTTCCGCCCTCGGTGCTGACATATTCCGTAGTGACGAACTGCCCATCGTTGAGCCGCCAGAGGCGGAACGTGCTCCCCGTCACGCTGGAGTGCGTCTGCTCGTCAAAGGTCCAGTTGCTGCTCACGCCGTCGATGTCGGGCGTGCGCCCGGCCTGCAACTGTTGGAAGTTGCCGTGCATATCTGCAGGCAACCAACTGCCGCCGCGCCCGTCTCTCCCGTCGACCACGCTGCGGATGGCCTCATTGAGCGTGACGGAGGTGGCGTGTGCGAAGGTGGCGGCGTAGGCCACGAGGCAGAGCGCGTCATAAAACTGCGCCTCGCCGTTCACCAGTTCCTCGCCGAACTGCTGCCGATAAGCCTGATGGAAGCCCGACTCGGGCGAAGCAAAAAGATCCGCGCCCTGATACTGGGCATGGGTGGCCGCAGCAGCCGCCTGGTCGGAGACGAAAGCGTCGCTGCAGAAGATGAGTGGCGTGTAGAAATACTTCCCGGCAGCTTCTGCTTCCGCTTTCATCTTGCCAACCTCATCGTCGAAAGCGGCCACCATCTCGGCACTGGAGGGATTGAAGATGAGGTCATTCGTAAATACTGTCCAGTTCGTGCCGCACAGTTGCCGGGCATACTCCCTCACGTCGTCGGCGGTCTTGTAGAGGCAGATACGCTCCACCTGCAGCCCGTACTCCTCGGCGATGAAGCCGAACCACTCGACCCAGGCATTGCGCCCCTCGGCACTGCCGTCGTCGGCAGCCAGCAGCTCCACCTTGTTGTTGCTCGCGAGTGCCAATTTGGCCATCAGCACCTCAATCTCCGCAATGTCGCTTTCCGCCATATTCCACACGTAGGCGGTGTTGGCGAACTTGCGCTGATACTCCACTTGCGTGGCGGATGGCGTAATCATCGGTTTGTTCCATGCCTTGCGCCCGTTCAACTTGGCGGCCACCTGTGCCGCCCGGTCCGATGTCGTGGGGCCTACGATGGCGTGAACGGTGGTGTCCTCGGCCAGCCGTTGTATCTGGTCGGCGATGTCGGCATCGTCCGTACAGTGGAAGGTCAGCCGCAACTCCACCCGGTCGGCCAGTCCCTGCTGCGCCTGGGCGATGTTGCCGAGAGCCCACGCTGCCGTGCGCTCCCATCGGGCCTGTTCCCCCTGCTCCATCATCACGGCCACGTTCACCACGTGGGTCGTGGCCTGCTGCGTGTCGGCGGAATCACTGCTGTCGGCACACGCCGTCATGCCCAACGCCCCGACCATCATCCATATCCATTTCCTATTGTGCTTCATACTCGGCCTCCTTTCTGATGGCTTCTTCCCGGTAACTGTTATATAGTTTCAGAAAGGTGTCCTCCTTGCTGTAACGGTCGTCAAATACTTCCAGATTTTGCCAGAAATTGGATGTAAGAACGATGTCAGTCATGCCGTCCGCAAGACCGAGCCGCTGTGTGGCCGGCCAGTCTTGTCCTGCCCGCCACTGATTCAGGTATTGCTTCAATGCAGCGCCGATGCGGACGGTGATGGAGAAGGGGATGCGCGAGCATTGCATCCCTTGGTCCACATCCATGCCCACCATCAAGGCCGTACAGAAATCGTCGCTGTTCATATAACTGACCGCACCCGTCACGGAACCTCCGATCAGGGGAAATACCATATCGTCAAAGTCCAACAGTCGGTTGGCACGCGCCGCGGCGAGGAAATGATAGGCACTGTCGGGCATGGCAAAGCCCTCCTCTCCATCGGCCAGATAGTACAGGGTGACGTGGCACGAACCGTCGCCTGCCGCCTCATGACCGGCGCGGAAACCCGCGATAGACTCTTCCACGGTGGGGAAGCCGGGCGCAGCGGCCAGGATGAAAGCATCGAACAAGTGCGACATTGCTCCGGCAAGCCACGACGCACCGTAGCGGTTCAGCATGACCGTCGAGACACCTTCCAATGCCGCATCCGACTCGAAGAGCAACACGCGGCTGCCCTTTCCTTTCAAGGTGGGCGGAGTGCTGTACAGCAGTTGTCCGTAAGCCGGACTTCCCACGATGAGCACCGCCGAGTCCGCCTCGGCATGGTCGCTGATCCACTGCCTGTACATCGTCTGCCCCTCCGTCATGTCGTCGGGCTGCAAGAGCCGCAGCGTCGTCCCACTTTCCTTGGCGAAGGCAAAGAGCCCCGCTGCCGCGTCGTCGTTGTAGCCGTTGTCGCCGAGGCCGTTGGGTGTGCAGAGCAGCGTCACCGTGGCGCGCTTTCCCGTCACGGTTTCCTGCACCTCGTCGTCGCTGCTGCAAGCGGCGACTGCCAACACAAGTAGGATATACCAAAATCTCTTCATGTCACTTAAGATAAGTTTTCGTCACATACTCCTCGATGGCGGCGGCCTTGTCGGGGTGGATGACCTCCACGATTTCCCAGATGGGCACGACCTGGAAGTTGATCATGGCCAGATTCTCGGGCTTCACCGTGTTAGGGTCTACGAAGCAGGCGTTCCAGTTGTCGAAGAGGTCGCTGCTCTCCAGTGGGATGCCCTGTGCGGCACATTCCTTCAGCTTATTGTTGAGCGTCTCGCCGGCCTGTCCGCCGCCCCTCACCTCGTAGTTCGACTGGAAGTCGCGCTTGATCTCCGTCCACACTTTCTCGTCCACGTCCGTCCACGACTTCTTGATGCCGAGCACCTTCACGTTGATACAGGTGATGAGGCGCTCCACCTCCGTCTTCACACTCTGCGACACGGTGAAATAGTAGTCGAGCTTGCCGCCGAGGAAGCTGGTGATGATGAGGTGCGTGCCGAACTTGCGGACGAAGTCCTGCGGCGTGTCGTGGCTCACGGCGTTGCGGAAGGCCAGGGTAGTGCTATAGCGCACCAGTTTCTCCTCACCATAGTCCAAATTGTAGAAGTAGGCCGTCTTCACGGCCTTCAGATCGCGGCACCAGACGTAGCGGCGGTCTATCTTCTCCGAGACCTGCTTGCTGTATTCCGCGCTCACCTTTGCTTTGGCCACGCGGAGGTTGACCGAACCGGTCACTTTCGCGCTCATGTTGCTCGACATCTCCTCGTGGCTGTTGCCGCTGGCATAGTAGAGTTCCGTGTGGGTGCTGTTCTCTGCACGTATGACATCGGCTCCGTAGTCTCTGCGCAGGGCAGTGGCGTCGAGCACCTGTCCGCGCAGTCCGCTCGCGTCGGCGATGTCGGCACTCATGTCGTAGCTCCAGCCCAAGCCAAAAGTCTCGGGCAGGTCGATGTAGGTGTAGCTGTTCTCCGTGGGAACGCGCTGCGTACACTTCACACTAATCGTCCGCTGCCCGGAGCCGCCGGCGAAGGCAATGGTGACGGTGGCCTCCCGCTGCTCCTCGTCGTCGTTCTGCTGGATATAGACGGGCAACCGCCCCGCGCCCGTGCCCTCGGTCTGCTCCGGTGTCAGCCACCCGCCGTCGGCGGATGCCGTCCAAGGGATGTCGCCGTCAAGGGCGAAGCAGATGGTGTCCGTCTGGCACCGCGCGTCGTAGGTCACGGTCTCCGGCGAGGTAAGGCGGGGCGTAAAAGCCCGCTCCTCGTCCTCGCTGCATGCAGCGAGGACGATGGTCAGGATGGCGATATAGGGGACGCTTTTCATTCCTGTATGACGTTAGCACCAGTCTCAATGGTTACCGTGCCGCAGTAGCCGTCTTTCCCCGCACCGATATAGGCCGCACCTTTCTTGGTAGTGGTTACTTTCGTTACCGTCTTGCGTATGGAGATATCGCCACACTTGGCATGATAGCCTGAGCCAATCCCGGCACCAAACAGACCACCCTTGGCAGTCACTGTTCCGCCGGAAATCTCTATGTTGCCGCACGTTGATCTATAGCCAGAGCCGATGCCTGCACCATAAGTATTCCCCTTGGCAGTCACTGTTCCACCCGTAATGGTGATGTTGCCGCACATAGCTTCCCTGCCAGAGCCGATGCCTGCACCATCACTGCCACACGTGGCAGTCACTGTCCCACCCGTAATGGTTATGTTGCCGCACATAGCTTCCCTGCCAGAGCCTATGCCAACACCATAATTACCACCCTTGGCAGTCACTGTTCCGCCAGAAATCTCTATGTTGCCGCACGTGGAATTATAGCCAGTGCCGATGCCTACACCATTCAAACGGCTCGTGGCAGTCACTGTCCCATTGCCACTGATGGTGAGTGTGGTGCCTGTAGTGCCGGCCTGTATGGCGGCGCGACCCTCCGCCGAGCAGGAGACGCTGTTTGTCGAGCCGTTTGCCAAAATGATGTTGGCATTACCGTCGCAGACAATCTGATTGTTGACGGTCGCGCCGTCCAGCGTGACCGTCACACCATCGGCTATGTGTATGCAGTAGCTGGTCGTGTCTGTGAGGGACATATTTTGGCTGATTGTCACGTCGCCTGTCAGCAGACTAAGGTCGCACTTCCAGTTGCAGGTGTAGGTTTGGTAGAGGTCTGTGGCGGTCTTGGCGGCAATGGTCACGTCGCCCGTCACGCCGACGTACAGCTCGCTGATGGGTGCCGTGCTGAGGCGGTCGAACTCCTCGGTAGTGAGGGAACCGTCCTTCTCGCGGTGGAACTTGCAGGGCAGCCGCGTGTCGCTACCCACGAAGAAGCCCTTGTTGCGGTTCACGTTGTCCCTGGGGCCGGAATAGACCACGGTACTGTACTCCGTCGTGGAAAGCTCTGGCACGATGGCCCGCTCAAACTCCAACTGCACGTCAATTGCAGGGATGTAGATGCTGCCGGAGCCGGGGAGTTCGGAGGTCACGTCGTAGCCCTTCACCACGTAGAGGTCGGCCTTGAAGTTGTCACCATAGATCTCGCGCTGGTAGTCGTCCACCACATAGTTGCGCAGGTTGTCGCGCATCTGCTCCGTGGGCATGAGATCCCAGATGGGCAGGGTCTCCACGTCGATGAGAGCCAGGGAGGTGCCGTCCTTGATACTAGAAACCCAATTGTTCATCTTCGTTGCATCCTTCACCTCCTCCAGGAATTGCGCGAAGGAGGAGTTCGGCGACAGGCTGTAAGTGTTGTTGCCGCCATAGCTTTTCAGCGAGATGGTGGTGTTGCTGGCCACACGCTGCTCCTCATTGCTCATGTTGAAATTGCCGCTGACATCCACCGCCCTGGCACTCAGGTCAAGAGCGGCGTGTATCTTGCTGGCGTCGCTCTCGTCGGTGTACTGCATCTGCATGGACACCTTCAGCTCGCCGCCCAGCGTGCCCCGCGTGATGACGTGGGTGCCGTACTTCTTGATGATGTCCGCCATGATTGTCTTGTTGGTAGGGTCGGCATTCAGTCTATTCACCAATTTATTGAATGTAGGCTGGAACACGTCGGCCTTCTGCTGAGCGAGATAGCGCAACATTCCGGCGCGCAGGTAGCACGAACCCACGATGTGCTGTATCTCCTGCAGGGCATACATGTAGCGGTTGTTGGAGGAGGAGCTGCTGTTGTAGCCGCCCTCCACGGAGAGTTTGAAGGCCGACACGCCCACCTCGATGCCCGCGTTGACGCTGAGTTGGTTGGCGATGGCCGAGGTGGAGCTGCCCGTCACCGACTCGTAGCGCGAATGGTAGAGCGGCTCTTCGAAGAGTGCATCCTGTTCACCAGCAGTATTCAGTGCCGAGTAGAGATTCGGAAAGTAGAAAGGTGTAGCGTTGGACACGTTGTATTTACCGTTCGTTTCGCTTTTCTTGATGACATCGATGCTGTAGCCGGTGCCGTAGGTCAGTTGCAGGCTACGGTCGTTGATGGACTTGGCTTCGTCGACATTCTCGTCGTCGCTCAGCACGCCGTGCTGCCACAGTGGCAGGCAGACCACCTTCTGGTCGGCCATCGTCAGCATGATGGTGTCGCGGCGGTCGAGGTCTTCGCCGTTCTCCTCGACGAAAATCTGCAGTTGCTCGCCGTCGGTGCCCGTCGCGTTCATAGGGCCTGCCCAGTCGGGATGGCGGGTCACCTGCCAGTCGCCCGCGGCGGGCACGCTGATGTCGTAGAATCGGTTGTCGCGCACCAACTCTATCTCGTCACTGACGGTGGGGAGCTGGATGCTCAGCACGTCGTCCTTGTCGGAGCAGGAGAGGAGGGTCGCGCAGACCCACAACGAGGCGGCTGCCTGGAACATTCTGGACAGGATGTGTATTCTGTTATTCTTCATGGTCATTTGTCTTTATCTGTTGTATGTTGTCCGTTGACAGTCCTCGTTACAGACACCTCACTGTAGTAGAGGCGGTTCATGTAGCTTTCAATCTTCTCTTCGATGTCTTCGGGGAAGAGCTCGGAGATGGGCGTGAGGGTGAAGTAGATGAGCTCCCATTTCGTCCCTTCTTCCAGCGTGGCCACCCAGGCATTGGTGTCAGCCTGCTTCACGGTGCCGGCATACACCTTGTTGGTGATGTCCACGTTGTTGCCGCCCTTGACGGAGAATTTCTCTATCACCTCCTGGTTCATGCTGCTCAGGTCTTTGCTGTAGTCGACCGAGGCTTTGAAACCGAACTTCTTGGCATAGGCGAAATTCAGCGTGGCCTGCACGTCAATGCCGCTTTTTGAGCTGTCATAGACGCTGCTGTAGTAGTAGTCGTAGCAGCCTCCCAACTCGGCTTTCGTTACAAAGTGGGTGCCGTAGTTGTTCACGAGGCGGCTGATGGTCTCGTCGCTGCCTTTGCTATCGATGACCTCCTTGCGCATGGCCTTGAAGTCGGCGGTGAACCAGTCTTTGGACTGCGCAGTATATGTATCGAGGGCGTTCAGATAGGCCACGTGTTCGCCATAGACACCACGTATCCAGGAGAAGATGCGTTTGGAGTTGTTGATGGCGGACATTCCGAAATTGGCCTGCAGGCCAAGGCTGAACGTGTTGAACTTGCCGCTGAGGTCGAGGTTGGCCGATATGTTTTTCTGCAAGTCGGAGGAATCTTCACCATAGTAGAAAGTGATGTTTGAACCTCTCATTGGCTCGTTACGGTAGAGGTCAGCATCGTCGCGTTTGATGCGCTGTATGTTGAAAATCTGGTCGCGCAGCCCTCGGCTGTCACTGTAGGTGCGCACGTCGAAGCCCCATCCGGCGGCATAGCTGCGCCGCATATAGTTCAAGTTGTTCTGCGCGGTGCGGGTGGTGTGCGTCCGCCCGTTGGCGTAGCGCACGGTGATGTCACCCTGGCGCAGCGGCGTGCGGCCGTTGCTCTCCACATAGACCTCAATCTGGTCCGTTGCCGAGCCTTGCTGCTTCACGGGGGTTATCCACTCGGGGCAGGCGGTAATTTGCCAATCGGTCTGCTCGGCGTTGGTGAGTTCGATGTAGTCGCTGACGCCGTCGAGCGTCAGCAGCGTTTCTTGCTGCGGGAGTGCCGATGGCGCGTCGTCACTGTCGGAACAGGCGGCAAAGGCTGCACAGACACACAACGAGACTGCGCATAAGAGCAGGCTGTTGGTGCGCGTTCTGCTGTTCAAGATATGATTCTTCATTTTTCTTGTTTTGATGCTTTGTTATTCATTCATTTTCATGTCGACGGTTTGGTAGAGGCTGCTGTAGCCTTTCGGCATGAGCGTCACGTCGCCGGTGGTGTCTATGTAGAGTTCCTCCACGGCACCTGTGCTCATGGCTTTGAATTCTTCGACGGATGTGACTTCACCGTTGCCGTTGAATTTCACCTTGGCTGGACGCCGTGTGTCGCTGCCCACGAAGAAGCCGACGGAGCGATTCACTTCGCCCGTCACGCCGGAGTAGATGATTGTACTGAACTCCGTTTCGGAGAGACCCTTCACGATGGCGCGCTCAGCCACGATGGTCTGGTTGATGCTCTTGAGGGTGAGGGTGGCGCTGCCCACTTTGTCGCTGCGCACGTCGTAACCTGTGATTTTGAAGAGGCTGGGAGTGTAGTCGATGCCTTTACTTTTATAGAACTGCGTCTGGTAGTCGCCTACGATGTAGTTGCGCAGGGCATCGCGGGCTGCGGTCGAGGGCATGAGGTCGTAGATGGGGATGGTCTCTATGTCAATGATGGCGAGTTTCTTGCCGCTCTGTATGCCGCTGACCCAATTCTTCATTTTCGTCGGGTCCTTGAGGTTGTTCATGAACTTCTCGAAGGAGGCGCCGGGGGCGAGGGCATAGGTATTGGTGCCTCCGTAAGTGGTGAGCGAGATGGTGGTGTGGTTGGCAATGGAGGTTTCCTTGTTGCTCAGTTTCGCGTCGCCGTTGCCGTTCACCACCTTCGAGCTGAGGTTGAGGGCACCGCTGATGTCCGATGCTTTCACCGTCTCGTCCACCTTCATCTGCATGCCCACGCGCAGTTCGCCGCCTAAGGACGCGTATGTGACGATATGAGTGCCGTATCGATTGACAATTGCCTTGATGACCTTCATGTCGTTGGGGTTGGCTTTCAGGGCATTGATGTAATTCTGGAAAGTCTCTTGGAAGACTGGCTGGCCCTGATTGGCGAGTTCGACCAGCAGGGCGGAGCGCAGGTAGCGCGAGGCGACGATGTGCTGTATCTCCTGCATGGCATAGACACACTTCGTGCTGGAGGACGTGTTGGAGTTGTAGGCACCGCTGACGGAGAGCTTGAAGGCATCGAGACCCACCTCTATGTTGCCGTTCACGGCCAACTGACTGGCGATATCTGAGGTGGAGTTGCCCGTCACGTTCTCTGTCCGGGAGAAATAGCGCTCCTCGGCGAAGAAGGCATCCTGCTCGCCCGCTACATTCAATGCGCTGAGTAGCTTCCCGAAATTGAAGGGTGTGGCGTTCACCACGGGATATTTACCTGTCTCCGTGCTTCTGAGCACATTGAGCGAATAGCCGACACCGTAGGGGTACTTGATATCATCCTCCAACAGAATGGGTCCGTTGTCAGGGTCACGCAGCGTGCCCATCTGCGTCAGCTCGTAGAGGTAGCGCTTTCCGTCGGCTGTTGCCACGGTGAGGGTGTCGGTGCGGTCGGCCTCGTGGTCGTTGGTCTCCACGAAGAGCTGCAGTGCGGTGCCGGCGATGCCCGACTCTTTCATGGGCACCGCCCAGAAGGGATATTGCACGGCCTGCCAGTCGGCATCGCCGGGGATGGTCAGGTCGTAGAAGGTGTTGGTGCGGTTCAGTTCGATGGTTTCTGCCATGGGCGTGACGGTCGGAGTGATGGTCTCGTCGTCGGAGCAGGAAGTGAGGGTTGCGCTGAGCAAGCCCAGGGTCAAAGTCAGGAGCAGACTGTTGATACGTATTTTATTTTTCATGATTGTCAATTGTTATATTGGTGGATGGATTCGTGTGTGTTCAGTCGTTTTTCAGGGCAGACCGTGTCAACGGAAGGTTGTTGTAGTACATGCGGCTCATGTAGTCGCCGATTTTCGCGCTGATGTCCGGGGGGAACAGGGCGGAGATGGGAATGAGGCTGTAGTTCATCAACTCGTATTTGCTGGCATCCGAGAAGGAATCTCGCCATGTCTCCACGGCCAGGGAATCGATGGTTCCCTCCTCCACCTTGCGGGCCAGCGTCAGGGCATCGCCGCCGCTCACGGAGAATTTTTCTATGGTTTCCGTACTCATGTTGTTGTAGGCGTTCTCGTATGTGGCATCGCCCTTAATGCCGAGGTTGAACTTCTTCTTGTAGCCGAACTCAATGCCGCCGTGAATTGAGGTCGTGTCAATCTTCTCGTTCAGCACGGTGGAGTAGTAATAGTCGAAACTCCCGCCCAGATAGGCGCTGATGACGACATGCGTACCGTACATCTCTATGAGGCGGCTGATGGCAGCGTCGCTGCCTCCGGCGTTGATGACCTCGGTGCGCATGGCGTTGAACTCAGTGGTGAACCACCCGCTCTTCTGGGCGGCAGTTTCATCGAAGTTGAAAATAGACACCACCTTCTCCAGATACATGGAGTGAATCCAAGAGAAGATGCGCTTGGAGTTGGAAAATGAGTTCTTGCCGAAATTGCCTTTCAGGCTCAGGCTGAACGTGTCATAGTTCGTGGTGTCGGTGTCGAGTTCCAGTTTGCCCGTGATGTCCTTCTGAAGGCGTGAAATATCCTCGCCGTAGAAGAATTGCAGGTTTGTTTCGGTGTTGTCATCTATGCGGTAGGCATTCTTGTTGGAGTTCTTCATCTTCTGCGTGTTGAAAATCTGCTGGCGCAGGCCGCGGCTGTCGTTGTAGGTGCGGATGTCGAAGCTCCACCCCACGGCATAGCTGCGGTGTATGCTCCACGAGGGGGTTTCATCGCTCTGGCGCGTGGTGACGCTGCGGGTCGTCCCGTTCTGATAGCGCACGGTGATGTCACCCTCGCGCAGCGGCGTGCGGCTGTTGCTCTCCACATAAATCTCTATCTTATCCGTTGCCAATCCTTGCTGCTTCACGGGGGTTATCCACTCGGGGCAGTCCACGATCTGCCACCCACTCTGTTCGCTGTTCGCCAGTTCATAGACATTGCAGCTGCCGTCTATCTCAAGCATTTCGGGCAGGTCTGTGCCGTCGGCAAGCAGTGCGTCGCTGTCCGAGCACGCTGTGAAAGCCATCGGCACGCACAACAGGGCGAATGCCGTCAATGAATGTTGGATGAATTGTTTTGTTTTCATTGTCATATAAGTTTTATGGTTTGTACTCAAAAACTACTGCAAGACCTCCCGGTCGCAAAAGGCGACACAAAAAGAGCGTGAACCGTCCTGTTGTCCGTTCCACAGTCTGAGGCTCTCGCATTGCCTATCAAAGTTGAACAGACAACGTCAGAGCCCACGCCGATATGAATCATCGCTACCGTTAGGAGACCCGCATCACGCTGCACCCAACAGGGTACAGTCCGTGCCGACAGGGTCTCCACGGGGTGGATATACTCACACCCGGGACATCTACCGTTGCTATGTCCAAGACTTTGATACTGAATTTGCGAGATTGCAGACTGTCTCAAACACAGCGCATGAGTAAACGCCTTAATATGTCAAACCTCACCTACCCTCCCAACCTCCTTGACGTGAAATCTCCATCCCACGAAAGGCTCGGCGTGAACTGAGGCCGGACAGCTTCGGTTTCCGGCATTTACGTGCCCTCCACCTGACTATCCGCTTGCAAAGATAGGGGTTCTTTTTCAAAAATGCAAGAAAAAACAAGATTTTTTTTCAAAATCCGAAACAATGAACCACTTTTTGAACCACTTCTGAATTACTTTTCTCCCTCTTCCATCCCTCTTCTATCCCTCTTTCATCACCCTTCCATCTTCCCTTCTTGCCGAACCTGTCGGAACATTCGACAGGTTGCATTTTCGGTGAGTTCGCTCTCTTCATGATGCAAAAAGGCTTCTATTATGGTGTAACAAGGCTTCTATTATGGTGTAACAAGGCTTCTATTATGATGCAACAAGGCTTCCATTATGGTGTAAGAATGTGCTCTCTGACGATGTTACGGCGGTCGCCAAAACACTTTACGGCGGTCGCCAAACAATTACACGGCGGTCGCCAAAAATGTTTTTGACGGTCGCCATTCAATATTTTGGCGACCGTCAAAACACGTACGAATGCACTTTTTCGCATCATCATACACGCATGATCACATTATTATATACCACACCGAAGAGGCGTGAGAGAGCGTGAGAAAGGAAAGCATGAGAAAGGAAAGGCCGAATTTATTTGCCTATTTGGCAATTTATTCGTACCTTAGCGGCGTGAAACGCTAAACAGTCAAGATTATGGCAGAAATCGTAAACAAATACCCGGTTGGAATACAGACCTTCGAGAAGATTCGGGAAGGTCACTATCTCTATGTGGACAAGACGAAATACATCGTGGACTTCCGTAAGAAACAGATGAGCTACGTCTTTCTGAGCCGCCCGAGGCGGTTCGGGAAGTCGCTCTTTGCCTCCACCTTGCAGGCTTATTTCGAGGGAAAGAAGGAACTCTTCGAGGGACTGGCCATCGCCGACTACGAGAAGGAATGGGTGAAGCGTCCCGTTCTGCACTTCGACATGAGCGGAGCGAAGCACTTCGACGCGGAAAGTCTGGAGCACTATCTTGACTTCATCCTTCTGCCCTACGAGAAATTGTATGGGAAGAATGAGAACGAGATTTATCCCAACGAGCGTCTGGAGGGTCTGGTGAGGCGCGCCAACGAGCAGACTGGCCAAAAGGCCGTGGTCATCATCGACGAATATGACGCACCGCTGCTTGACGTGGTACACGAGAAGGAGAACTTGGCGGCGTTGCGCCGCATCATGCAGAACTTCTACAGTCCACTGAAGAAGCTCGACCCCTACTTGGAGTTCACCTTCCTCACCGGCATCACGAAGTTCTCGCAACTCAGCATCTTCAGCGAGCTGAACAACCTCGACAACATCAGCATGTTCGACCAGTATTCCGCCATCTGCGGCATCAGCATGACGGAGCTGACCACCGTGATGAAGCCCGACGTGGAAGGACTGGGCAAGGCACTGAACATGACCTACGAGGAGTGTCTGGAGGCGTTGCGAAACTATTATGACGGTTACCACTTCAGCAAACACTCCGAGGATGTGTTCAATCCGTTCAGTTTGATAAAGGCGTTGAACGGTCAGGATATTTCTTCCTATTGGTTTGGTTCGGGCACACCGACCTTCCTGCTGAAACAGTTGGACAAGTTCAATACCAACCTGACCAATCTGGAGTGTCAGGACGTGGTGCTGAGTTCGTTCGACCTCTCTCCGGAGGAGATGACGGATGCCCTGCCCCTGCTCTACCAGAGCGGCTATCTCACCATCAAGAAGTACGAGCCGATGTTCCAGGAATACACCCTCGGCATCCCCAACAAGGAGGTACGCGACGGCTTGCTCAACTCCATGATTCCCCACTACGTGAACCCCCGCCGCTCAGACAACGACGCCTTCCTGCTGGGCTTCTGCAAGGCCGTGTACCGGGGCGACATCGAGGCGGCTCTGGAACACATGCGCACTTACATGGCCACCATTCCATACGACTTGGAGAACCGCACCGAGAAACACTTCCAGACCATCTTCTATCTGATGTTCAGTTTCCTCAACATCTACATCCGCACGGAGGTGAAGAGTGCCATCGGCAGGGCTGATGCCGTGATGCACATGCCCGACACCGTCTATGTGTTCGAGTTGAAGGTGGACAAGAGTGCAGACGAGGCCCTGGCACAGATTGACGAAAAGGGTTACATGCTCCCCTACCATGCCGATGGCAAGCGTCTGGTGAAGGTGGGCATCAGCTTCGACAGCAAGCAGCGCACCCTCGCCGAATGGAAAATCAAGGAGGAATAAATCGCGCAGCATTTCCACTCGCTCGGCAGAGAAATGAAAACTACCTCTGACATGCGCGTCGAAGGTTTGCACTACCTCTGGCCTTCGACCGAAGGTACTCACGCTCGAGAATAAAAAGAAAAACAAGTTTTCCTTTTGTATTCTGCTCGCTTAATCGTACCTTTGCAGGCGAAAAAAAAGAAATACATGAAAGAATCTTCTACGAAAAAGGCATTAAGTCTGAAAACGCTGACCAAAAGTACCGTGTGGGACGTGCAGGAAAACGACATCTTCCGTATCCTGGACGGGGGCAGCAAAGACCCGGACTTCAAGGAAAATATCCGCCGTTATGTCGACATCATCCGTTCCGCCTTCTATTTTGAAGAGCTCAAGGAGGAGACACCGGCCATCCGTTCTTCCTACGAGAAGCAGGGCTACAAGGTCGGGAACATCACCATTGACGACAACAACAAGATGGCCGTGGCTCTCCGCAAGCGGCCCATCATGCGCGTGACCGACCTGACCTACGAGAACATCCGCCACATCTCTGCCGCCAAGCTCATCGAGGTGTTGGAGCGCAATTTCGGCGGCGGATGGGACTCGCTGTCCCAATCCATACAGGACATCATCGAGAGCGGGTTCGACATCTCCACCACTACGCTGCCGAAGGACCGCCTCCACAAGAAGGGCGGCATGTACGAGAAGAAGGTGGCCGACGGCTTCGAGGTGTTGGAGGTGGCCAAGGGTTCATGGGTGGAGGCCATCTTCGCCAAGCTGAAGCCCGAGGCCGACAAGCCGCGCGTGACCTACGAGGAGCACGACGAGGACGAGATTCCCGAGGACAACTACAACAGTCCGGACGAAGACGACAACGAATCGTTTGACGACGACGACGTGATGAACGAGGACAACTACCGCACGACGTTCGAGATCGAGGGCGACCCGGACGAAGAGGCCGGAGAGATTTCCGATTTCACCGGAGAAGAATAGTACACTACCGCCTCCAAACGGGAGAAACAGGGCGCAAAATCCAGCATTTTGCGCCTTTTTTGTCTGTCTTTGCAAAAAAATATGGAAAATGTTTGGCGGAACGGAAAAAACATCGTACCTTTGCAACCGCAAAACGAAAACGATGCGCTTGTAGCTCAGTTGGTAGAGCACCTGACTCTTAATCAGGGTGTCCAGGGTTCGAACCCCTGCAGGCGTACAAAAGGGAGAAAGCGACGAGTTTTCTCTCTTTTTTGTTTCTCTACAGAGACAGGACTTCACTCCAGAGACAGAACTTCATTCCTCCTCAGAGGCCCACGCAAGGGTAAGGATGCGCCGGGTGCGGCCGGTTTCCACCGCCACTCGGTTGTCGCAGCGCCACCCGACAAGCCACACCGTGACCCCTGCCGCATCGACCACCACGCGTTGGCGGCGTTTTTCAAAACACGTCATCTTGCAGTCCGTCATCATGTCGCTCAGCAGTTTGTGACCCGTCATGCCGTAGGGAATCATCGTGTCTCCCCGTTCCGCGCGCCTCACCGTCAGTGGGAAGCGCACTTTGTCGGCATCCAGCGTGACGACGTGCGGCGATTTCGCCACAGTGAAGTCGGGGGTCACAGCAGCGACCGTCACGCTCAGCCGTTCGTGTTCTCCTATTATATATAGGCCCGTCTCGGGAATGGTCTTCGGCTGGAACAGTGGGGCGCGTTTTTCCACCACCACTTTCCGGCGGTCTACCAGCAGGTCGTAGTCCGGCGAGGAGAATATCCGTCCCGTATGGCCGTCCGTCAGACAGCGGAAGATCTGCCGACATTGCCCTGCATGGAAGCCACGGTCACGCAACAGTTCGTAAAGCAGGTAACTGCCCGGTGCGGCCTCCAACAGCTCGTCCACGGCGTACTCGCTGCGCCCCTTCAGCGGTTGCAGCCTGTCGTCCACCACGCGTTCCACCTCCGCCATCCGTCCGGCCATCAGCAGGATGTTGTCCACGGCCTTCGGGTTGAGTTGCCGGAGCAACGGCACGAGGTGGTGGCGCACCCTGTTGCGCGTGGCCTCATCCTCCAGATTGGTTGAGTCGGTCATGTACGGCTGTTGCCGATCCGCCAGAAACCGCTCGATGTCCGACCGCGACACGCCGAGCAGCGGACGCAGGACGTGTCCCTGCCGCGGCTTGATGCCGGTGAGTCCGTGTATGCCGGTGCCCCGGACGAGGTTCATCAGCACGGTCTCCACCGAATCGTCCCGGTGATGGGCCACGCAGATGCCCTGTGCGCCCAGGTCCATGCGCAACTGTTCAAAATAGCCGTAGCGCAGCTCGCGTGCCGCCAGTTCGATGCTCTGGCGGTGCAGCTCCGCATAGCAGCGCGTGTCGAAATGGATTCTATGCAGCGGAACGCCGAGCCTGTCGCAGAGCGACGCGCAGAACGCTTCGTCGCGGTCTGACTCGCTCCCCCTCAGATGGAAGTTGCAGTGGACGGCATGCACCCAGAAGTGGAGTTCGCGGAGCACCAACAACAGCGCCACGCTGTCGGCCCCGCCGCTCAGCGCCACGAGATAAAGCCCGTCGGTGTCGAGCAACCGGTGTTGCCGGATGAATTGTCTGACCTGCTCTATCATCATGCCCGTGTCCGTTGGTCATTCCACGTAAAGCACCAGTCCCTTGAGGTATTCCCCCTCCGGATGGTAGATGTTGATGGGATGGTCGGCCGGCTGGTGGAGCTGATGGAGGATGCGGACCTGCCGTCCGGCCAGGGCCGCCGCCGTGAAGACCGCGTTGCGGAAATGATCCTTCGTAACCACCTGAGAGCAGGAGAACGTGAACAGGATGCCGCCACGCTCTATCTTCTCCAGTGCCTTCTGGTTCAGGCGCGTATAACCCTTCAGCGCATTGTGCAGTGCCGCCCGGTGTTTGGCAAAGGCCGGCGGGTCAAGCACCATCAGATTGTAGTTGTCGCCGGCTTTTTCGAGGTATTTGAACGCATCCTCGCAGAACGCCTCGTGGCGGGAGTCGCCGGGGAAGTTGAGGTTGACATTCTCGCGCGTCAGCTCGATGGCTTTCGCTGAGCTGTCCACCGAATGGACAAGTTGCGCGCCGCCGCGCATGGCATAGAAGGAGAAACCGCCCGTATAGCAGAACATATTAAGCACCCGTTTCCCGGCGGCGTACCGCTCCAGCAGCGACCGGTTCTCCCGTTGGTCGACGAAGAATCCCGTCTTCTGGCCTTTCAGCCAGTCCACCCGGAACTGCAGTCCGTTCTCCCACGCCACGTTGTTGTCGCTGCCGCCATAGAGGAAGCCGTTCATGTCGTCGGCCGTCATGAACGGCAGGGTCGTCTCGCTCTTGTAATAGACATTCCGGATGCGGTCTTCCATCACGCGAACCAGTGCCCCGGCAATGGTTTTCCGGTTCCGGTGCATCCCGATGGAATGAGCCTGCATGACCGCCGTGTCGCCGTACACGTCGATGACCAGTCCGGGCAGGTTGTCCCCCTCCCCGTGCACCAGCCGATAGGTGTTGTTCGACGGCGAGTCGGCAATGCCGATGGACTGCCGCATCCGGAAGGCCGACAGCAGGCGCGCGTGCCAGAAGCCGTCGTCCATCTCCACATCGGAGAAGGAGAGCACGCGGACGGCTATTGAGCCTTGCTGGTAATGGCCTATGGCGATGAACGCCCCGTCGCGGGTCACCACGCGCACCGTGTCGCCCTCTTCGATGCCCTCGTCCATGGACTGTATCGCCCCGGAGAACACCCAGGGGTGGAACCGCCGGAGACTTTCCTCCTTACCTTTTTTCAGTGTGATTTGCCTGTACCTCATCCTCTTGTATTTTTATCAGTTCGTAATCGCCCGTCTGTTCCAGCCGGCGCAGTTCCTCGTAGAGCACGATGCACGCCCAGGCATCCGTGGCCGCATAGCGTTTCTGCTTCTCGCTCAAGATGTCGGCCTCCCAGTTGGTGAGCCGTTCGCGCTTGCTGATGCGCTGGCCGAAGAAGTTGGCATAGAGCTTCTGCAGGCTCATATCCTCCACGCCCACCTCCCGGACGCAGTTTTGCAGGTCGATGAAATGGCCGGGAGTGAAATCGCCTATCTTGTGGAGCATGGCCGTGTCGTCGTGCAGCGAAAGCCCGATCTTCGGCACCGTGGTGTCCTCCAGCAGCCGCAGCACGGACGGCGAGAGCTTGAGGTAGTTGAGCCGGAAGAGGAAACAGACCTCGTGGCTCGACACCTGCAGGAGCGCGACCGTATAGGTCTGTCCTTTCCGGAACGAAGGGCGCGTCTCCGTATCGATGCCGATGACGGGCTGGCTGAGCAGGTAGTCGACCGCCTTTTCGGCCTCCGTCTCGCTGACCACCACCACGATTTTCCCTTCGAAAAGTACCCGCGGCAGTGTGCCTATTTGCTTTTTGTCATATTTATTATATATCGTCTTTTTCATCTGTCGTTCGTTTTCGGTGTGCAAAAATACAAAAAAAACGCGATAAAATGCGGATTTCTGCCAATTTTCAGTTACTTTTGCACCTTAAAACGAGAAACTGTCACCCATCATGGCGAGAAAAAAGAAAGAACACAAGAGTCCGTCTCTCTCCGAGACGTTCGGTCTCGACAGAATACACTTCAGCGACCGCATCGTTCCCTTCCTGGGCGTGGTGCTGTTCTGTGTGGCCGGGTTTATG
Source organism: Oscillibacter sp. MSJ-31 (assembly GCA_963651005.1). Lineage (GTDB taxonomy): Bacteria > Bacteroidota > Bacteroidia > Bacteroidales > Bacteroidaceae > Prevotella. Next base: position 73,546 of record CAVJNH010000001.1, on the reverse strand, counting down.
ACCTGTGCCTTCATTTCCTATCTGAGTACGGGGGCGGCCGACCAGAGCATGATAGAGAGTCCGCGCGCCGGAGACCTGCTCAACCAGCACGGCGAGTTCAGCAACTGGTGCGGTTCGCTGGGAGCCCGCCTGTCCTGGTTCTTCATCAAGAAGAGCTTCGGCCTGCCGGCGTTCCTCATTCCCCTGTTCCTTTTCCTGGCGAGCCTCCGCATCCTGTTCTCCTATAAGGTCAACCTGCTGAAATGGTTCATGTGCCTGTCCATCATCATGCTGTGGAGTGCGCTGATGTTGGCCCGGTTCCTGTCACCGCTGCTCCCCGACCTGCACTACAACCTGGGAGGCGACTACGGTCTGACGGCCTGCAACACGATAGAAGGGCTGGTCGGCACGCCGGGGCTGACCCTGCTGCTGATTCTCCTGGCACTGGCCTTCCTCACGTATCTCAGTGCCGAGACCATCATCATCATCCGCAAGATATTCAACCCCTTCCGCTACCGTAAGAAAGTGCCCATGGAGGTGCACGTAGGCCAGGACGAAACCGACGGAGCGTTGCCGTTCGACACGCTGGAAGACCCCTCCGTCTTCGACGACCCCGAGACGCAGACCGTGGAGTTCGGCGACGTGGACAGCACGTCCACTGCCGACGGCAGCACCCATGAAAAGGAGGCGACTGCCTCGGAGGCCGCAGCAACGGACGGTTCGGTGGAAATGACCGTCGACACGGGCAAGGAGGAGGAAGAAGCCACGGGGCAGGAGGTGGCCGGAGAGCGGGGCGGCATCGACACGCCCTACGACCCGAAACTGGATTTGGAGAACTACCACTACCCCACCCTCGACCTGCTGAAGAAATACGACGACGACGGCAAGCCCTACATCGACATGACGGAGCAGAACGCCAACAAGAACCGCATTGTCGACGTGCTCCGCAATTTCGGAGTGGAGATCAGCAGCATCAAGGCCACGGTAGGCCCCACCATCACGCTCTATGAAATCACGCCGGCACCGGGCATCCGCATCTCGCGCATCCGCAACCTGGAGGACGACATCGCCCTGTCGCTGTCGGCACTGGGCATCCGCATCATCGCGCCCATCCCCGGCAAGGGCACCATCGGCATTGAAGTGCCGAACGCCAAGCCCAACATCGTGTCGATGGAGTCCATTCTCAACTCGAAGAAATTCCAGGAATCCACCATGGAACTGCCCTGCGCCTTGGGAAAGACCATCACCAACGAGGTGTTCATGTTCGACCTGACCAAAGCGCCGCACCTGTTGGTGGCCGGTGCTACCGGACAGGGAAAGTCGGTGGGACTCAACGCCATCATCACCTCGCTGCTCTACAAGAAGCACCCGGCCGAACTGAAAATCGTGCTGGTAGACCCCAAGAAGGTGGAGTTCAGCGTCTATGCCTCCATCGAGAGACACTTTCTGGCCAAGGTGCCCGACGACAATGCCGACCCCATCATCACTGACGTGACGAAGGTGGTGCGCACGCTCAACTCGCTGTGCAAGGAGATGGACACGCGCTACGACCTGCTGAAGCTGGCGCAGGCCCGCAACATCAAGGAATACAACAAGAAGTTTGTCAGCCGCCAGTTGAACCCCGACAACGGCCACCGCTACTTGCCCTACATCGTCGTCGTCATCGACGAGTTCGGCGACCTGATTATGACCGCCGGCAAGGAGGTGGAACTGCCCATTGCCCGCATCGCGCAGTTGGCACGCGCCGTCGGCATCCACATGATTATCGCCACGCAGCGCCCCACGACCAACATCATCACCGGCACCATCAAGGCCAACTTCCCGAGCCGCATCGCCTTCCGCGTCGGAGCGATGATCGATTCGCGCACCATCCTCGACCGCCCCGGAGCCCAGCAGCTCATCGGGCGCGGCGACCTGCTCTACCTCAACGGCGGCGAACCCGTCCGCGTGCAGTGTGCCTTTGTAGACACGCCGGAGGTGGAGCGCATCAACGCCTTCATCGCCCAGCAACAGGGCTACGTCTCCGCCTTCGAACTGCCGGAACCCGATTCCGCCGACGGCGAGGGCGGCGATGCCGCAGAGGTGGACATGGCGCATCTGGATCCCATGTTCGAAGATGCCGCGCGCCTCATCGTCATCAACCAGAGCGGCAGCACGAGCCTCATCCAGCGCAAGTTTGCCATCGGCTACAACCGTGCAGGCCGCCTGATGGACCAGTTGGAGCGCGCCGGAGTGGTAGGAGCTGCCCAGGGCAGCAAGCCGCGCGAGGTGCTCATACAGGACGAGGTGAGTCTGGAGAACCTGCTGAGCCAATGGCGACGTTAACACCTATATATATAATAGAAGGACATGACAACCATCAAGATTTGGATTACCTGCCTGTTGGCGGGATGCTTCTCCGCCGCAGGGGCACAGACCGCCAAGAGCGTGCTTGACAAGGCCGCCCAGATACTGGCCGACAAGGGCGGCGTGACCGCCTCGTTCAAGGTGCGCAGTGCACAGAACGGCAGTGTCAGCGGCACCATCTCGGTGAAAGGCCGCAAGTTCTACGCCAAGACCACGTCGGCCACTGTCTGGTTTGACGGCAAGACGCAATGGACTTACGTGCCGCAGAACGACGAGGTGAACATCAGCACGCCCACGGCAGGCGAGCTGTCCGCCATCAACCCCTACGGTTTCGTCTATCTCTACCGGCAGGGCTACGCCCTCTCCATGCAGACCCAGGGACAAAGCTACGTCGTCACGATGAAATCGCAGCAGAAAGCCATCCGCGAGATGGTGGTCACCCTGTCGCGGCAGAGCTACGTGCCCTCGCAGGTGCGGATGCTGCAGAACAACCAGTGGACTACCGTCACCATCAGCGGCTTCAAGCGCGGCAACCTCTCCAACAGCCTCTTCCAGTTCAACCGGAAAGCCTGTCCCCATGCCGAAATCATCGACCTGAGATAGACAACGCCCTTTCCCATGAAGACGATTCTCCTCCAGGTCGGCAAGACAACAGACAAACGCTTTGCGTCCATTGTCGACGACTATGCTGCACGCATCAGCCACTATATGCCCTTTGACACCGTGACTGTCCCCGAGTTGAAAAACACGCGAGGGCTCAGCGAGGCCCAGCAGAAGCAGGCCGAGGGCGAGCTCCTGCTCCGGCAACTGCAACCGACGGACACCATGGTGCTGCTCGACGAACACGGCACGGAGATGCGGAGCGTCGACTTGGCCCAATGGCTGGAGCGGCAGCGTGCCACGGCCCGCCGCCTCGTCTTCGTTATCGGCGGCCCTTACGGCTTCTCTCCGGCCGTCTATCAGCGCGCCGACCAGCAGTTGAGTCTCTCGCAGTTGACCTTCTCCCATCAGATGATCCGTCTCACGTTCACCGAACAGCTCTATCGGGCCTGCACCATCATCAAAGGGGAACCATACCACCACGAATGAGAAACGAAAGGTACTCCCACAGAATTTTCACTCTCTCGGCAGAGAGAAAAAATTCTCTCGGCAGAGAAAAAAGAAAAACAAGTTTTCCTTTTGTGTTCTGCTCGCTTATTCTTTCCTCTGACGCTTCGCGTCGAAGGTACTCCCGCTCGAGAACAAAAAGAAAAAAAGGTTTTTCTTTTGTGTTCTGCTCGCTTATTCTTTCCTCTGACGCTTCGCGTCGAAGGTACTCCCGCTCGAGAACAAAAAGAAAAAAAGGTTTTTCTTTTGTGTTCTGCTCGCTTATTCTTTCCTCTGACGCTTCGCGTCGAAGGTACTCCCGCTCGAGAACAAAAAGAAAAAAAGGTTTTTCTTTTGTGTTCTGCTCGCTTATTCGTACCTTTGCAGGCGGAAAGCGGTTCCGTAGCTCAGTTGGATTAGAGCAACGCCCTTCTAAGGCGTGGGTCCAGGGTTCGAATCCCTGCGGAATCACTAACGACCGAAAATGATAGAAACAGCATGGAGATGTCTAACGAGCACGGAGAAGAAACGGTGCAGTGGTACGTGATGCGCGATCTGAAGCGCACGAACGCCAAGCAGCCCGCCTACCGACAGCTGATGGAGATGGAGATGGAAGTCTTTGTCCCCATGAAATGGCATCTGGCCATACGTAAGGGGGTGCGCATCCGCGAGGAAGTGCCGTTCCTGCGGGACTTGCTCTTCGTCCACGAGTCGCGGCTGCGGCTGGACAACGTGGTGGAGCGGACACCGACACTCCAGTACCGTTGGCTGCGCCACTCCTGGCGCGAACCGATGACCGTCGAACAGAAGGCCATGGAGCGTTTCATCCAGGCCGTGCGCTCCACGAAGTTTCCCCGTTATTATCTGCCCGAAGAAATCACCCCGGCCATGTACGGCCGGAAGGTGCGCATCGTGGGCGGCCCGCTCAACGAACAGGAAGGATGCCTGCTCAACATACGCGGTTCCAGAGTCAAGCGACTACTGGTCGAACTGCCGGGATTTTTGGCCGTAGGAGTGGATGTCAAGCCCGAATTTATCCAATTTGTGGACTAAACAGACTGCGAACCATGAGTAGGATCATCCTTGTCACGGGCGGCCAGCGGTCGGGAAAGAGCACCAAAGCAGAGCAACTGGCGCTGTCACTGAGCGAGCGGCCGGTGTATCTGGCCACGGCCCACGTCTGGGACGACGAGTTCCGCGAGCGCGTACACCGCCACCAACAGCGGCGCGGACTGCAATGGACGACCATCGAGGAGGAGCGCACGCTGAGCCGCCACGACCTGTCTGGACAGGTGGTGCTGGTGGACTGTCTGACGCTCTGGGCCACCAATTTCTTCAACGAGGCGCAGGATGTGGACACGGTGCTCCAAGCACTGAAGGAGGAGTTTGACCGTCTGGTCAGCCAGGAAGCCACCTTCATCTTCGTGACCAACGAGATAGGGGCAGGCGGCATCAGTGTCAACGCCGTACAGCGCAGATTCACCGACCTGATGGGTTGGTTCAACCAATATGTGGCCGCCAAGGCCGACGAAGTCATCCTCATGGTCAGCGGCATTCCTGTGAAAATCAAATGAGACCGTTTGCCATTACCCCACCCGACGAGTCGCTCCGGCCTGCCATTCAGGCGAAGATAGACCATCTGAACAAGCCCAAAGGGTCTTTGGGCCGGTTGGAAGAGCTGGCCATGCAGCTGTGTCTCGCAGAGCAGACCCTCTCTCCCACCCTGCACCATCCGTGCCACCTGCTGTTTGGAGGCGACCACGGCATCGAACGGGAGGGAGTCAGCGTGTCGCCACGCGAAGTGACCTGGCAACAGATGATCAACTTCACCCACGGCGGAGGCGGTGTCAATATGTTTTGCAGACAGTACGGCTTCGACCTGAAGATTGTGGACGTGGGCGTGGACTACGACCTATCGCAGGTGACGGGCATCATCCACCGCAAGGTGGCCCGGGGCACCCGCAACTTCCTGCACGAGGCGGCCATGAGTTCTGCGGAGATGCAGCAGGCACTGGAGGTCGGCATCGAAATGGTGGACACTTGCCATAAAGCAGGCTGCCAAGTGGTCTCCATCGGCGAGATGGGCATTGCCAACACGTCGCCCAGCAGCGTGTGGATGAGCCTGTTGGCCCACCTGCCGCTGAACGACTGCATCGGAGCCGGGGCGGGATTGGACACGGACGGCATCCGCCACAAACAGGCCGTGCTCGGCGAAGCCATACGGCGTTTTCTGGCAGAGGGTGGCAATCCCACCGACACGTGGGAGGTGGTGCGCCAGTTCGGAGGTTTCGAAATGGTGGCCGCCGTCGGAGCCATGCTCCGGGCTGCCGAACTACACCTGATGCTCTTGATTGACGGATTCATCATGACTGCCTGTGCACTGGCCGCCTGCAGGCTTTATCCCAACGCCAAGCCGTACATGGTGTTCGCCCATTGCGGCGACGAGAGCGGCCACCGCCTGTTGCTCGACCGCATGGGAGCACGCCCCCTGCTGAACCTCGGACTGCGACTGGGGGAAGGAACGGGAGCCTTGTGCGCTTTCGGCCTTCTGGAAAGCAGTGTGCGGATGATGCAGGAAATGAACACTTTCGACGATGCACACATCACAAAATATTTCTGACAGCAACAAACACATGATTCCATGAAACTCAGCATAGACCCGACAAAATGGTGGGAGACCCCACTGGCCGCCCTCATCTTCTTCACGCGACTGCCCTTCTGGCGGCTGCACCAGCCCCCGAAAAGCTGTTACCGCCACGTGGTGGAATACTGGCCACTGGCAGGATGGTTGACCGGAGGAATCATGGCGTTGACCTTCTATGTGGCGAACCTGTTCGTAGGGACGGCTATGGCCGTCATTCTGGCTCTGGCAGCACGCATCCTCACGACGGGAGCCCTCCATGAAGACGGATTGGCCGACTTTCTCGACGGCTTCGGTGGCGGTAGAGACCGCGAGCACACCTTAACTATAATGAAAGATTCGCACATCGGGACTTTCGGCGTGTTGGGACTGATACTCTACGTGGGGTTGCTGGGCACTACCCTCTTCACCATCGGGCAGTACAGTGGCACGCTGGCCGCACTGGCTATTCTGGTCGGCGACCCGTTCTGCAAGATGGTCAGCGCACAACTCATTCTCTTTCTCCCCTACGCACGGAGGGAAGAGGAGGCGAAAGCCCAAACCGTCTACGCGCGGTACGGCATGATGGCGGGACTCCGGTTGGCTTTCACCGGGCTGCTGCCCGTAGGACTGTGGGGTTATTGGATGGTGGGAGGCGGCGCGCTGACCCTTACGGCAACGGAAACATTGCTGGCCGTGCCCTGCGTCGTGTTCTATCTACTCTATCTGCTGATGAACCGCCGGTTGCACGGCTACACCGGTGACTGCTGCGGAGCCACCTTCCTCCTCGTGGAGCTTTCCTTCTATCTCTCCTTGGCCTTCCTGCTTCACGGATAGCACCGTGCCGCCAGGTTACGAAAGGTGGAATTTGGCCACCTCGCTGACCGTATTGATTTCCAGGAACTTCGTGCCGCCACCGTCACTGATGTTTCCCGAAAGATAGGCAATCTTGTCGTCTGGTTGGAGGTAGCCCTTCTGCCGGAGCATACGGACAGCCGCCTGAAACAGGCGTTGCTTGGAAATATGCTCTTTCTGGAATACCGGAATGACACCATAGGAGAGGTTGAGCAACCGTTGGAGCTTCTCGTTGTAGCAGACCGCAAGGACGGGGTTCGGTCCGCGGAAAGCCGCCAGATCGCGCGCCGTCTGTCCACTGACGGAATCAATGATAATCCCCTTGACCCCCAACCGCTCGGTGGCCTCGATGGCACTGTGGGCCATGAACTCCCGGATGTCACAATCCGGCGACAAGGGCACCTCGATGTCGTTTTCACGCAACTTGTCGCACTCGGCCTGTTCGGCGATGGCGGCCATGGTGCGCACGGCCTCCACAGGATATTTTCCGCTGGCCGTCTCGCCGCTGAGCATCAGTGCATCGGTGCGGTAATAGATGGCATTGGCAATGTCGGTCACCTCGGCACGCGTGGGACGCGGATTGTTGATCATGGTGTGCAGCATCTGTGTGGCCACAATGACGGGTTTGCGCCGCTGCACACACTTGCGGATAATCTGACGCTGGATGCCGGGAATGCGCTGGATGGGAATCTCGATGCCCAGATCGCCGCGCGCAATCATGATGCCGTAGCTGGCCTCGATGATTTCATCGATGTTGTCCACACCCTCCTGGTTCTCAATCTTCGAGATGATTTTGATGTCGGAACGGTGGGCATCGAGTATGTCCTGCACGGCCTGCACGTCGGCGGCTGAACGCACGAAACTGTGGGCAATGAAGTCAATATCTTCGTCGATGGCCAACAGGATGTTGCGGCGGTCTTTGTCGGTCAAGGCCGGCAAATCCACATGGCGGCCAGGCACATTGACACTCTTGTGGCTGCCCAACTGTCCGTCGTTCTGCACCTGTGCGATGACGGCCGGACCGTTGATGTCCAGCACGACCATGTCCAGTGCGCCGTCGTCGAAGAGCACATGGTCGCCCACCTGCACGTCGCTGGCAAAATCAACATAGGAGAGATTGACGATGTCGTGTTCGGTGTCCATCTCCGGGCGACCGAAAATCTTCACCACATCACCTGTTTTGTAATCAATGGGGGCGGCACAGCCGGTGGTACGCACCTCGGGGCCTTTCGTGTCAATGAGCAAGCCGATATGGCGGCTTACCGCACGCGTATTGCGGATAATCTCGCGCAAGCCATCCTCCGAGGCATGGGCGGTGTTCATGCGTACCACGTTTACGCCGGCATCGAAGAGCTGACGGATGAAATCCTGACTGCATCGGCGGTCGCTGATGCTTGCAACAATCTTGGTCTGTTTCATAGATGTAAGTGCTATTTCCCTGCAAAGTTAGTCCAAATTGCGAAAAACACAAAATAAATCAACCACAAACTGCCGTTATCTCGAAAATTAGCGTTAACTTTGCATCAATAAACAAGCACATTCTATGGAAAAGCATGATTTTGTGACTATTGCCGACCTCACCCGGGAGAAGATCCTCTATATGATTGAGATGGCACAGGAATTTGAACGCCATCCCAACCGCGAACTGCTCAAGGGCAAGGTGGTGGCAACCCTCTTCTTCGAACCGTCCACGCGCACACGCCTCAGTTTTGAGACGGCAGCCAACCGGCTCGGTGCACGCGTCATCGGCTTTGCCGACCCGAAGATTACCAGCGGCACAAAGGGTGAGACGCTGAAAGACACCATCTCCATGGTGGCCAACTATGCCGACGTGATTGTGATGCGGCATTTTATCGAGGGGGCGGCGCAATACGCAGCGGAAGTGACCCAAGTGCCCATCGTCAACGCCGGAGACGGTGCACACCAGCACCCCTCGCAATGTATGCTGGACCTCTACAGCATCTACAAGACGCAGGGCACATTGGACAACCTCAACATCTATCTGGTGGGAGACCTGAAATACGGACGCACCGTCCATTCGCTCATCATGGCCATGCGCCACTTCCACCCCACCTTCCATTTCGTGGCCCCCAAAGAGCTGGCCATGCCGAAGGAATACAAGATTTACTGTGAGGAGCACGGCATCAACTATCTGGAGCACACCGCCTTCAACGACAAGATCATTGCCGATGCCGACATTCTCTACATGACACGCGTACAGAAGGAGCGTTTCTCAGACCTCATGGAGTATGAGCGCGTCAAGAACGTGTACATCCTCAACAACGACATGCTGAAACTGGCCAAGCCCAACATGAAGATTCTCCATCCGCTGCCCCGCGTCAACGAGATTGCCTACGATGTCGACGACAACCCGCACGCCTACTACATCCAACAGGCCGGCAACGGACTCTTTGCCCGCGAAGCCATCTTCTGCGATGTGCTCGGAATCAGCCTGGAACAAGTAAAAAACGACAAAACCATTATCCCATGAACAAGAACGAAAGACTGGTGGCCGCCATCGAAAACGGCACCGTGATAGACCATATCCCCTCCGAAAAAACCTATCAGGTGGCACAACTGCTGAATCTCGACAAGCTGGATTCTACCGTCACCATCGGCTACAACTACAAGTCCAGGAAACTCGGCAAGAAAGGCATCATCAAGATAGAAAACAAATGGTTTTCCAACGAGGAAATATCCCGTCTCTCGGTCGTCGCACCGAACATCGTGCTCAACATCATACGGGACTACGAGGTGGTGGAGAAGAAAACCGTGTGCACACCCGAAGAAATCAAGGGCATCGTGAAATGCAACAACCCCAAATGCATCACCAACAACGAGCCTATGGCCACCTGGTTCCATGTCAGCGACGGCACACTCACCTGCCACTACTGCGAGAAAGAGCAGGACATCAACAAGGTGGAACTGGTATAATTAGTGTTAATTCAAGGACAATTTTCGTTTCCGTAGCTTTTTATTCGTACCTTTGCACCGCAGATATTGATACATTAATTTAAAACAATATGAAAATTTCGCACATTGAGCATCTGGGCATCGCTGTCCAGAGCATCGAAGAGAGCCTCCCATTCTTTGAGAACGTTTTGGGGCTCAAGTGTTATGCTGTAGAAACCGTGGAAGACCAGAAAGTAAAGACGGCCTTTCTGAAATGCGGTGAGGTCAAGCTCGAACTGTTGGAGCCGACTTCTCCCGAAAGCACCATACAGAAATGGCTGGACAAGGGCAACAAGGGCGTTCACCACGTGGCTTTCTGCGTAGAGGACGGAGTAGCCAACGCACTGGCAGAGGTCAGCGAAAAGGGAGTCCGACTGATTGACCAGACACCGCGCAAGGGTGCCGAGAACCTCAGCATCGCCTTCCTGCACCCCAAATCCACGGCAGGCATCCTCACCGAGCTTTGCGAACACTAAACCCACTTGCAAATAAAAGTATCACTTATACCACTATGTCTAAACAGTTAGAAAAAATCAAGCAGCTCATTGAGAAACGTGAGCAGGCGCGTCTCGGTGGCGGAGAGAAAGCCATCCAGAAGCAACACGACAAAGGGAAATATACCGCACGCGAGCGCATCGAGCTGCTGCTCGACAAAGGCTCTTTCGAAGAATATGATATGTTCAAGGAGCACCGCTGCCACAATTTCGGCATGGAGAAAAAGCAATTTCTCGGTGACGGCGTGGTGGCCGGAAGCGGCACCATCGACGGCCGTCTGGTATTCGTCTTTGCACAGGACTTCACCGTGCACGCCGGTTCGCTCTCCGAGACCATGAGCCAGAAAATCTGCAAGGTCATGGACATGGCCATGAAGATGGGAGCACCGCTGATCGGCATCAACGACTCGGGCGGTGCCCGCATCCAGGAAGGCATCAACGCCTTGGCCGGCTATGCCGAAATCTTCGAGCGCAACATCCTCGCATCGGGTGTCATCCCACAGATTTCCGGCATCTTCGGACCGTGTGCAGGCGGTGCCGTCTACTCCCCTGCCCTCACCGACTTCACGCTGATGACGGAAGGCACATCATATATGTTCCTCACCGGCCCGAAGGTGGTGAAGACCGTAACCGGCGAAGACATTGACCAGGAGCACCTCGGCGGTGCCAGTGTCCATGCTTCCAAGAGCGGCGTGACCCACTTCACCGCGAAGACCGAGGAAGAGGGCATCCAGATGTTGAAGACCCTACTGAGCTACATCCCCTCCAACAACATGGAGCAGGCTCCCCGCAAGGAGTGCAACGACCCCATCGACCGTCTGGAGGACACGCTCAACGAAATCATCCCGGAAAATCCCAACGAGGCATACGATATGTACAAGGTAATCGGTGCCATTGTGGACAACGGCGAGTTCTTCGAGGTACAGCCCAAGTTTGCCAAGAACATCATCGTCGGTTTCGCCCGCTTCAACGGGGAGAGCGTCGGCATCGTGGCCAACCAGCCCTCGTGCTATGCCGGCGTACTGGATGTCAACGCTTCCCGCAAGGGAGCGCGGTTTGTCCGCTTCTGCGATGCCTTCAATATCCCCATCGTGTCGCTCGTCGATGTACCGGGATTCCTCCCCGGCACGGGACAGGAGTACAATGCCGTGATTCTGCACGGAGCACAGTTGCTCTATGCCTACGGAGAGGCCACCGTGCCCAAGATTACCGTTACCCTGCGCAAATCATACGGCGGTTCCCACATCGTCATGGGTTCGAAGCAGCTCCACACCGACCTCAACTACGCATGGCCTTCTGCCGAAATCGCCGTCATGGGAGCCAGCGGTGCTGCCGCTGTGCTGTACGCCAAGGAGGCCAAAGCCAAGAAGGAAGCCGGGGAAGATGTCAAGACCTTCATTGCCGAAAAGGAAGAGGAGTACAACGAACTCTTCGCCAATCCCTATCAGGCGGCCAAGTACGGGTATATTGACGATGTCATCGAGCCGCGCAACACGCGCTTCCGCATCTGCCGCGGTCTGGCCCAACTGGCCACCAAGCGCGATGCCCTGCCCGCCAAGAAACACGGCAACATTCCGATGTAATATACAGATTTATGAAAAACGAAGTTTATGCAGCCATTGCCCTGGCTCTTCACGAGTTCAAAGGCAACAATGTCCACGACAAGGAGTCGGGCATCATCACCATCGATGACAAGCGGACCCAATGGAACGGATACGCCTTGGCAATGACAGAACATCCTTAAACGGAAACACAATGAAGAAAGATTACAAATACACCATTAACGGAAACAAGTATGAAGTGACCGTTGGCGATGTTGCCGACAATAGGGTAACGGTGTGTGTCAACGGGGAAGAATACCAGGTGGAGATGGAGGCTGAACCTGTGGCCGAGAAGCCCGTGGTCAAGCCCGTCGCCGCGAAGCCTGCGGCTGCGCCAGCCGCCGCTCCGTCAGGCAATGTCAACGCCGACAATGCGCTGAAAGCTCCACTGCCTGGTGTCATCACGGAAATCCGCGTCAATGTGGGCGACGAAGTACAGCCCGGAGACGTTGTCCTTGTGCTGGAAGCCATGAAGATGGCCAACAACATCGAGGCAGAAAAGGGCGGAAAAGTCACTGCCGTGTGCGTACAGCCGGGACAAAGCGTGATGGAGGACGATGTACTTGTGGTTATCGAGTAGTCTCTCCACATCCCAATAAAAAAAACAGAAGGAGGGCCGTCTTGGACAGATGCCCTCCTTCTGTTTTTCTTTATGGTTTCTGCCGTACAGTTTCAAGTCCCTGTCACAGACGATTACCTTCCTTGGGGAAGACTACGGTCGGAGTAAACGTCTTGGCCTCCTCAAAATCCATCAAGGCATAGGAGATGATGATACAAATATCCCCGACCTGCACCTTACGTGCCGCCGCTCCATTCAGGCAAATGCACCCGCTGCCCCGTGTTCCCTTGATGACGTAGGTTTCAAAACGCTCCCCATTGTTGTTGTCCACAATCTGCACCTTCTCGCCGGCAATCATATTGGCGGCATCCATCAAATCCTCGTCAATGGTGATGCTCCCCATGTAATTGAGATTGGCCTCCGTCACGGTTACGCAGTGGAGCTTGGACTTCATTACTTCTATCAGCATGACACGGTTTTGTATTTGATGTGGTCTATGAGCCGGATGGGGGTCTTGCCGCAATACACCGTAATGCACCCCACCACGTATGGTGTCTCGTCCCAGGAAGCGACCTCCTGCAAGGTATTGCCGTCGACAATGGAGAAATACTCCACGTCCAGACCGTCTACCGCATTGATGGTGTCGACCACGAAATCGTGCGTCTCAGACACGCTGTGCGTCTCGGCATAGGCCACACTTTCCTTCAGTGTTTTGTAAATGGCCGGTGCGATGGCACGCTCGGATTCCGTCAACAGGGCATTGCGCGAGCTACGTGCCAAGCCGTCTGCATCGCGTACAATTTCGCACTCCACAATCTGAACCTTCAGACCGAGACGCTTCACCATCGCCTTGACCACGGCAATCTGCTGCCAATCCTTCTCGCCGAAATAAGCCCGGTCTGGCTTTACGATATAGAACAAGCGGCTTACCACCTGGCACACACCATTGAAATGGCCCGGGCGGTGGGCACCTTCCATCACCATAGAGACCGGAGGAAACTCAAAATGGCGGGTGTCCGGAGTGGGATACATCTCCTCTACGGATGGAGCCAACACGTAATCCGCACCACAGCTTTCGAGCAACCGACAGTCGGCCTCCAAGGTACGCGGATAGTTTTTCAAGTCATTCTTGTCATTGAATTGGTTGGGATTGACAAATACAGACACAACGGTAACACCGTTTTCCCCGACACTGCGACGCACCAGCGACGCATGGCCCTCATGGAGCGCGCCCATGGTCGGCACCAGCCCGACTTCCTTCCTTTTTTTCCGATCTTCAAACAACTGGTTTTGAAGCTCTACAATCCGATTGAAAACTTTCATTCCAATGTCCAGTATTTCTAAGCGGATGCAAAATAACTACTTTTTTATCAAATAATGAAATGAATTTGGTGAAAATATGCCAAAAGAAGGTGCAAAAAACTTAAATTATCGCATTCCACGAGCCGTTTTCGGAATTTTTTTCGTAACTTTGCAAGGGTTAAAACACTAAAGGATATGGCAAAGAAGAAGATATTGTTCATCAACCAGGAGATTGTTCCTTATGTAGCAGAAGACGAGCTTTCGTTCATGGGAAAGGCGTTGCCGCAGGCCATGCAGGAGAATGGCCACGAGATTCGCACATTCATGCCCAAATGGGGCAACATCAACGAGCGTCGTGGTCAGTTGCACGAGGTCATCCGCCTCTCAGGAATGAATATCATCATCGACGACACAGACCACCCGCTCATCATCAAGGTGGCCACCATCGTGCAGACCCGCATCCAAGTCTATTTCATCGACAACGACGACTATTTCACCCGTCGTCAGATGGACAAGGACGAGCATGGCGTGGACTTTGCCGACAACGGAGAACGGGCGATATTCTTTGCGCGGGGTGTTTTGGAAACCGTCAAGAAGTTGCGCTGGATTCCCGACATCATCCATATTCAGGGATGGATGGGAGCCGTAGTTCCCCTGTTCATCAAGAAAGCCTATTGTGACGAGCCTTCGTTCACCAACACCAAGGTCGTCACCTCGCTGTTCCCCAATCGGATGACGAGCGATCTGGCTCCCAACTTCAAGAAATGCCTTGAGTTCCGCGACATCACCGCAGACACACTCGCCAAATACAAGGATGTTTTTGACGCTATCGAGCTGGCCAAGTTGGCCATGGACTACAGCGACGGTGTCATCGCAGCCCATCAAGACACAGCAGCAGACTGGATGCAATATGCCGAGGAACAGGGTATTCCGACCCTGGCCTACCCCGGCACCGATTTCGGTCAGGCTTATGAAGATTTCTACGAGAGACTTTAACGTCACAATATCAAAGGTAAAAAGATACAAGGATTTCATCAAGACAACCATTACTTCAATGACAAAGAAAACACTACTGGCAGCCATTGCCCTCCCGTTGATGGCAATCTGCTCTTGCGACGAAGATACGGCAGGCGTAGGTAACACCATCAGCAACGGGGCGGATCTGTTTACCATATCTACCGACTCTTTTCAGGTGTCCTCCCGTTCCTTCGTGGTCGACTCCGTCATCTCGCGGAGCGAATACAGTTATCTCGGCCGTATCAAAGACCCTGAAACCGGATCGCATATCACGAGTGACTACATGACCCAGTTCACACTGCTTGAAAACGAGAGCAGCGACCTGTTTCCCCCCAAGGACAGCGTGATTAGTCTGGAGAACGGTGAAATCGTGGCAGACTCGTGCACGCTGAGCATTGTCGTCAACAGTTGGCAGGGCGACTCCCTGGCAGCCTTGAAACTCTCCGTCTTCGAGGTGGGCACGCCAGTGGAAGAGGGACAGACCTACTACACCAACTTTGACCCCATTGCGAAAGGCTACATCCGTGAAGACGGGTTGCGGGAGAACAAGATGTTCTCCATCGTCAACCTCCAGTTGAGCGACAGCCTGCGCAACGTGCAGCAGTCCGGGTCATATTACCAATACGTCAGCATCCCCCTCAACAGGGCATATACAGACAAAGCCGGCAACACGTACAACAATTACGGCACCTACCTCATGCGCACCTTCTATGCCCATCCTGAATATTTCAAGAACTCCTATAACTTCATCCACAAGGTCTGCCCGGGCTTCTACTTCAAGATTACCGACGGATTGGGACTGATGGCCGAAGTGGCCCGCACCCAGTTGACGGTCTATTTCCGCGGTAAGGAGAAGGACACCACCTACGTGGGCAGCAAGACCTTCACCGGAACAGAAGAGGTGCTCCAGACGACCTGCATCACCAACGACAAGAAGACAGTAGCCCGTCTGGCTGCCGACAACAGCTGCACCTATCTGAAGACCCCAGCCGGCATCTTTACGGAAGTGACACTGCCCGTCGAAGACATCAAGCTCAACCACGAGAACGATACGCTTACCTCTGCCAAAATCGTGTTCAACAAGATGAACGCGAAAAGCACCCTCAGTGACGATTTGCTGCAGCAGCCCACCCAGTTGCTGATGGTGGAAAAAGACAGCCTCAGCACCTTCTTCGAGAATCTGAAAGTGGCCGACAACAAGACCTCCTATCTGGCCACTTACAGCAGCACGAAGAACACCTATACGTACAACAACATCTCCAACCTCATCAATCACCTCTATCAGAAGAAGCTGAACGGTGGAAGCAATTACGTGGCTACGCACCCCAACTGGAACAAGGTCGTGCTGGTGCCGGTCAAGACGGTGACGACATCGTCCACCTCCTATTATACGACAACGACCACCATTACCGGCATCAACAACGAGATGTCGCTGACCAGTATCCGACTGGTTGGAGGAAGCGAGAACACTCATGCTCCGCTCCATATTACAGTCATCTATAGCAAGAACCAGTAGTTCCCGTTCATGGCCGACAATTTTCTGGAGAAGCATTTCGAGGAGTATGAGGCGCGGAAAGCGGCCTTTCTCCGCAAGAAGAAACATCTGCCCAAGGCCGGTCAGACGACTACGGTGCGTAGGCCGGATGATGAAGCGTTGTAGAAACATTGTCCTTTGCGCATGAACGTCATATTGGTCAGACATACCCGTGTCAATGTGCCTCCCGGCACCTGCTACGGACAGACCGATGTCGGTGTGTCCGACACTTTCGAGCAGGAAGCGGAACAGACCAAGTCTGCCCTTGACGCTTACTGGGGGACAGGCCATCCCGACGCCGCATTCACTTCACCGCTCACCCGGGCACGTCTGTTGGCTGCCTATTGTGGGTATTCCGACGCGACACCCGACAACCGGCTCATGGAGATGAATATGGGCGACTGGGAGATGCAACGCTACGATGACATTACCGATCCGTATCTGCAGCGTTGGTACGATGACTTTCTGCATCTGCCGACACCCAACGGCGAGAGCTTCCCCATGCAATGCAAACGGGTGGCCACATTCCTTGACGAACTGAAGGAACATGGCCACCGTCGGGTGATTGTCTTTGCCCATGCCGGCGTGATTGGGGCGGCCTATGTCCACGCCGGACGCTATTCGCCGGAGGAAGTATGGAAGCATCCCGTCCCCTACGGCGGTGTCGTGGAACTGGATTTTATTTGATTCGGACTGCACTCACCGAATAGGGCGGCAGCAGAATCGTATTCCCTTTGACTTTAGTGCCAACCATTCCGTCGAAGGACTTGGCCGACTGGTCAGCAGGTTTTCCGTAGAATCCCTCCACTTCCAGACTGCCGTCCAGCTTCAGACCGGTGACATCGATGGACACGGCAGAAGGCAGTGCATTGACGAGTTTCAGCACGGTCTCATCGTCCGCATCCTTCACTACACTGACGGCAACCCGGTGCTGCAAATCCTTGTCTACAAGGAGTTGCGACTCCACGAACCGGTTTCCGTCATGGGTTGAGAACAACCGCTGGGTGAAGTAGCTGGGAGTGAGCGTGACATCGGTATTGCTGAAATAGATCAAATCGGGATTCCAGTTCTGGTGTTTGTCATTACACAACAACGGAGCATAACTCGTCATCGTCACCACATCGGCATTGCGTTCGATGTGGCACAGATGCATGGCCTCCACCAACGCCGACTCCATGGTGCGGGTGCGCGAAGCCCATTCGCCAAGATACACCTTCGGGGCGTTGCGGTCGTAGTTGTCGTAATAGTCCTGATGGTGCATGAACCATCCTGTGGACTCATAGTAATGTTCATCCACCATGCCAAAGACCTCTTTGTGTGCATTGGCAAATTTCCATCCTTCGATGTAGTCGGAGGAGGGATAATGGAACGGCCCTACCGTACCACACACCACGATGTCCGGATATTTCTTCTTGACGGCCTCGCATATCATCAGGCAGCGTTCCTCAAAATCCGTAGAGATGAGGTCTTCGTTGCCTATGCCCACATACTTGAGGTTGAACGGAGCCGGGTGTCCGGCATCAGCCCGCATCTTCGCCCATTTGCTTGTGGCAGGATCGCCATTTGCCCACTCTATCATGTCCAATATCTCCTGGCAGTAGGCCGGCATCTGATCCATCGGAATGCCTCCCTGCTGGCCTCCATATCCTTCTGCATTGGCTCCCGAATTCTGGCAGGGCACTCCGGCGGCCAACACGGGAAGCGGCTCTGCGCCAATGTCCTCACAGAACTGGAAATACTCATAGAATCCGAGGCCACGGGTCTGGTGGTAATTCCAGATATTCTTCGCAGGCATTCTGTCCTGCCACGGACCTACGGTGTGGTTCCAGTGATAGATGTTGTCAATACCGTCACCATGGCTCATGCAACCGCCCGGAAATCTCACGAACTTGGGATGAAGGTCGGCGATGGTCTGTGCGAGGTCTTTCCTCAATCCGTGTCCTTTATAGGTGTCATGTGGGAACAGGGAAATCATGTCGAGCGCCACCTTTGCGTCCTTCTTGCCCACCAACATCAACTGACATTTCACGGTCTTGTCGCCGTACTGCCGGACGCGCTGCTTGTTGGCCGTATTGAGGGACAGCGTGTAACGTTGCCACGCGTTGCCTGCCACCTTCAATTTCCCTTCCGCCATCACGAATCCGTCTTCGCTCACCAAAGCCACGGACAGCGACTGACTGCCCTTCCCCATCATGCGGGCGTAGAGCGAGAAATCATACTGCGCTCCCTTGTCGCAGATGCCGTCCCAGCCCTCGTTGCACAACGTGTCTGCCGCGAGAACTACATAGTGAGGATTATTGGCACTGAGCGGATTCTCGGTTGCGATGGTGATGGGTGCACTGCATTTCCATGCCGTTGCGGCACTCCATTCCCGGCGATCCGCTGCTGAATATTCGAAATCCCTGTTTTGCACCAGTTCCGCATACAGTCCGCCATCAGCCGCATAGCTGATGTCCTCGAAGAAAATCCCGATGAGCTTGTCGGAAATGGCCTTACTCTTCGCGCCGTCAACATGGAGCGAAGCCTTCACCACCGCCGGTAGGTTCTTGAACCGGTCTGCATCATCAAGCATCTTCTCCTGACTTTTCAAGGCATCGTCAGCCCAGGTCCTAAAGTGAGCCTTTATCTGGTCAAGGTACGGCTTCGAGACCTCAAACAAGTTGCCTTCAACCTGTTTTCCGTCAACGGTTGCCGTGTCCGTTTTCCACGCCTCAGAAGCCGCTTTGTCTGCCGCAGTCTCCTTGAAATGCCGGAAATCGGCGGAAGCCTGCACGCACCATTTTCCTTTCTGGGACTCCATATAAATGTCAAACGACCCGTCTGCATTCTGGCAGATGACCGGTTTGGAAATGCCCTTCACCGAGAGTTTGGGATAATCCTGCGGCCGCCAAGTGACCAAATCGTCGCTGTATGCTGCCGCAAAGCAGGGCGCATAGTCATTCACGGCCCATACGGCCCTCCAAGTCCCGTCGTTTGCACGCAAGACATACGGGTTATACATCCGTTTCTCCGCTCCCCATCGGGAATAGTCCGAGGAGCACAACTGTCCGATGTGTTCCCAACGGTTTTCCCCATTGAGGAATGCCACATGAAGTCCATCCCTTTCTCCCGGTGAATACACGAAAATCCGGCACGAGCCGTCCTTACCGTCGGCCTTTACTGCCGGAAGCGACTGACGCTGAGCCATCAGCGAAGAAGCCGTGAGGAGCAGGGCTACGACACCAAGCACCTTCCTGTTCATGCGAAAATATCTTTCCATGCTTGCGATTATCCTTTAGCGGTTATCATTTTCATACCTTCGGCCACGGCCTGCATATTGAGCGGAATCATTCCGTGGTGGCGTTCCGGCAACGATTTGTACAACGCCTTGTTCAGGCCGTCGGTACTCACCACCGGACAGACACCCAGCAACGCACCCAACACAATCATGTTGAACACCTTGGAGTTCTTCATCTCGGCAGCCTTGTCCATCGCGTCGACCCGGTACACCTGAATGTCGCTGCGCGTCGGCGGATTCATGATGCCGAATCCGTCGTAAATCAAGAGCCCGCCCGGCTTCACCTTGCTCTCGAACTTGTCGAGCGACGGCTGGTTGAGCACAATCGCCACGTCGTACTTGCTCAATATCGGCGAGCTGATGCGCTCGTCGCTCACAATGACGGTGACATTGGCCGTACCGCCGCGCTGTTCGGGTCCGTAGGCCGGCATCCATGTCACTTCCTTGTTGTCCATCAGTCCCGAATAGGCCAGAATCTTTCCCATGGAGAGCACGCCCTGACCGCCGAAACCGGATATGATGATTTCCTTTTTCATTGCTTTGTTGTTTTTTCTGTTGATTGACTAAAGTCCCGTCGTATCCTTGAGGTCGCCCTTCGGATAGTATTTGAACATGTGTTCCTCCATCCATTCGTTGGCGGCCTTCGGCGACATTTTCCAGCCGCTGTTGCAGGTGGACACAATCTCCACGAGACTACTGCCCTTGCCGGCCATCGACGCTTCGAACGCCTTGCGGATGGCCTTCTTCGCGCTGCGGATGGCAGCCACGTTCTGTACGCTCTGGCGCGTCACGTAGCAAGTGCCTTCCAGTGTGGAGGCAATCTCTGTGATGTGGAGAGGATAGCCGTGGAGGTCTGCCCGCCGTCCGTAAGGACAGGTCGAGGTCTTCATGCCCATCAGCGTGGTCGGAGCCATTTGTCCGCCCGTCATGCCGTAGATGGCATTGTTGATGAAGATGATGGCGATGTGCTCGCCGCGGTTCAATGCGTGGATGGTCTCGCAGGTGCCGATGCAGGCCAAGTCTCCGTCGCCCTGATAGGTGAACACGAGCCGGTCGGGCCAGAGCCGCTTGACCGCCGTGGCCACGGCGGGTGCACGCCCGTGGGCCGCCTCCTGCCAGTCAATGTCCAGATAGTTGTAGGCAAAGACCGCACATCCGACCGGCGACACGCCGATGGTCTTCTCGGCCATTCCCATTTCTTCGATGACCTCAGCCACCAACTTGTGCACCACACCGTGCGAGCACCCCGGGCAATAGTGCATATGGTTGTCGTTCAGCAGGGTGGGCTTCTTATATACCAGATTCTCTGGTTTGATGATTTCGTTCTCCATAGTTACCTCATTTTCTTTATTGCTTCAACGATTTCCTCCGGCTCGGGAACGATTCCTCCCAAGCGTCCGAAATGCTCGACGGCGATGCTTCCATTGACGGCCAGACGGACATCCTGCACCATCTGTCCGGCATTGATTTCGACCACGAGCACTCCCTTCTTGCCTTTTGCCACCTGGGCAATGGCTTCCGACGGGAACGGCCACAGCGTGATGGGTCGCAGCAGTCCGACCTTGAGTCCTTCTTCGCGGGCCATTTCCATGGCTTTCTGCGTCAACCGGGCGGCACTTCCGAAAGCCACCACGATGAAGTCGGCATCGTCGCACTGGATGGTCTCGTAGCGCACTTCCTTCTGGCAGATGGTCCTGTACTTCTCCTGAAGATGGAGGTTGCGCTGCTCCATGGCCTCCGGCTTGAGTTCGAGCGACGTGATGATGTTCGGCTTGCGGTCCTTGGTGCGTCCGGTAGTGGCCCAAGGACACTCCTTCTTGATTTCCTCCTCCGTGCGACGGGGCTTGACGGGCGGCAACACCACCTTTTCCATCATCTGCCCGATTACGCCGTCGGCCAGTATCATCGCCGGATTGCGGTACTTGAAGGCCAGCGTAAAGGCCAGATCCACGAAGTCGGCCATCTCCTGTACGCTGTCCGGAGCCAGCACAATCGTGTTGTAGTCGCCGTTGCCTCCGCCGCGGGTGGCCTGGAAATAGTCGCCCTGCGAGGGTTGTATGGTGCCCAGGCCGGGGCCTCCGCGCTGCACGTTGATGAACACGCCGGGCAGTTCTGCGCCGGCCATGTACGTGATGCCTTCCTGCATCAGCGCAATGCCGGGAGACGACGACGAGGTGAGCACGCGCTTGCCGGCGGCGGCTCCACCGTAAATCATGTTGATGGACGCCACTTCACTCTCGGCCTGCAAGACCACCATACCCGTGGTTTCCCAAGGCTTCAGTTCGGCCAGCGTCTCGATGACTTCACTCTGCGGAGTAATCGGATAACCGAAATATCCGTCGGCACCGCAACGGATGGCCGCATGGGCCAGCGCCTCGTTGCCTTTCATGAGCGTTACTTCCTGTTCTGCCATAGTTCTAATCCTCCATTTTTTTACGATAAACCGTGATGCATCCGTCCGGACATACGACCGCACACGAGGTGCATCCGGTACACTTGTCCATCTGTACGGGTTCCACATAAGGATAGCCGTGCACATTGACCCGATTGGCCAGCACGAGGACTCCCTGCGGACAGGCGCTGACACACAGCACACATCCTTTGCATCGGTCCGTGTCGACCACAACTGCTCCTTTTACCTTTGCCATAATATTTCTTGTTTTTATGGGTTATACGCGTCTTTATGATAATAGTTCAGGATGTCGTCGAGCATCCGCTTGGCCTCTGCGGCAGGACTGTCGGGGTCGATCTCCGTGGCCTGAAGGTAGCTGTTGATGGCTTCCTTCCAGTTGCCCTGCCGGCGGTAGGCGTTGCCTTGTTCGTAATATTCCTGAGCCGTCATTGTTTTCTCTACTTATAGTATTCCTTCTTGCCGGCAGCCAACGTGTTCTTCATCAGCGAGCAGATGGTCATCGGCCCCACGCCCCCGGGGACGGGCGTGATGAACGAACACTTCGGTGCCACTTCATCGAACTTGACGTCGCCGTTGAGCCGGAATCCGCTCTTCCGCGAGGCATCGGGCACCCGGGTCGTCCCCACATCGATGATGACGGCTCCGGGCTTCACCATGTCGGCGGTGACGAAGTCCGGCCGTCCGATGGCGGCGATGATGATGTCTGCCTGTCGGCACTCGTCCTTGAGATTTTCCGAACGGGAGTGGCACACCGTGACGGTGGCGTCGCCGTATTGTTTCTGCATCATGAGCTGCGCCATGGGTTTCCCCACGATGTTGCTCCGCCCCAGTATCACGCACTTCTTGCCACTGGTCGGAATGTTGTAACGCTGGAGCAGGGTGAGAATGCCCAACGGCGTGGCCGAGATGAAGCAGGGCAGCCCGATGGCCATGCGCCCCACGTTGACGGGATGGAAGCCGTCCACATCCTTCCGGTAGTCGATGGCCTCGATGACCTTCTGTTCGTCAATGTGTTTCGGCAGGGGCAACTGCACGATGAAGCCGTCCACATCGGCATCCTTGTTCAGCCGGTCGACACACTGCAGAAGCTCCTCCTCGGCCACGTTGTCCTCGTAGCGTATGAGTGTAGACTTGAACCCGCAGGCTTCGCAGGCCAGCACTTTGTTCTTCACGTAGGTTTCCGAGCCGCCGTCGTGGCCCACCAGCACAGCGGCCAGATGGGGCTGTTTGCCGCCCCGTGCCACCATGTCCTTCACTTCTTCCGCAATCTCGGCCTTGATGGCCGCTGCGGTTGCCTTGCCGTCTATCAGTTGCATCATGTGTGTGTGTTTATTTCGTTCGGATTATACTGTTTTTCCTGTTCCCGGCGCGTGTCACATCCTGGGCATTCCGCCCTTCATGTGGCGCATGGCATTGGCCATCTGCATCATCTTCGAGTTGCCGCCGCCCGCCATCATCTTCATCACCTTGCGCGTCTGGTCGAACTGCTTGAGCAGGCGGTTCACCTCCTCTATCTTCGTACCGCTACCCTTGGCGATGCGCTGCCGGCGGCTCTGGTTGATGAGGTCTGGATTGGCCCGCTCCTTGGGGGTCATCGACAGGATGATAGCCTCAATGCCCTTGAAGGCGTTGTCGTCGATGTCCACATCCTTGAGTGCCTTGCCCACACCGGGAATCATGCCGGCGAGGTCCTTGATGTTGCCCATCTTCTTGATTTGCTGGATTTGCCCCATGAAATCGTTGAAGTCGAACTTGTTCTTGCGGATCTTCTTCTCCAGCTCGCGGGCCTGCTTCTCGTCAAACTGCTCCTGGGCGCGTTCCACGAGCGACACGATGTCGCCCATGCCGAGGATGCGGTCGGCCATACGGTCGGGGTGGAACACGTCGATGGCCTCCATCTTCTCGCCCGTACCCACGAACTTGATGGGCTTGCTGACCACGGTGCGGATGGAAAGGGCCGCACCGCCGCGGGTGTCACCGTCGAGCTTGGTCAGCACGACGCCGTTGAAGTCGATCCGGTCGTTGAACTCCTTCGCCGTGTTGACGGCATCCTGTCCCGTCATGGCATCGACCACGAAGAGGGTCTCGTCGGGGTTGACCGCGTCCTTCAGGGCGGCTATCTCGTCCATCATCTCCTCGTCCACGGCCAGACGGCCTGCGGTGTCGATGATGACGACATTGTAGTTCTTGGCTTTGGCCTCATGGATGGCGTGGCGGGCAATCTCCACCACGTCCGTGTTCCCCGGCTCGGAGTAGACGGGCACGCCGATGCCCTCTCCCACCACGTGCAACTGCTGGATGGCGGCGGGACGATAGACGTCGCAGGCCACGAGCAGCGGATGCTTGTGCTGCTTGTTTTTCAGCATATTGGCCAGTTTGCCGCTGAACGTCGTCTTACCCGACCCCTGCAGACCCGACATCAGCACGACGGCCGGACGGCTCTCCAGTGTCAGTTCCACGGCTTGTCCGCCCATCAGTTCGGCCAGTTCGTCATGCACGATCTTGACCATCAGTTGTCCGGGTTTCACAGCCGTCAGCACGTTCATGCCCATGGCTTTCTGCTTCACGGAGTCCGTGAAACCCTTGGCCACCTTATAGTTCACGTCGGCATCCAGCAGGGCGCGACGCACGTCCTTCAGGGTTTCCGCCACATTGATTTCGGTGATTTTTCCCTCACCTTTCAGTATCTTGAACGACCGTTCAAGTCTTTCACTCAGGTTCTCAAACATATTGTCTCACTTGTTTCTTTGGTGCAAAGGTACGATTAAGTGAGAGAAAAACCAAATTTATTTGAGTTTTTCCGAGCGTGAGTACCTTCGGCCGCAGGCCAGAGGTAGTGCAAACCGAGCGAAATACAAAATAAAGACCGCGTTTTATTTTTCTCTGCCGAGAGAGTTTTTTCTCTCTGCCGAGCGAGTGAGAATTTCGCCTCCTTGCCCTTCTGCCCGAATGCAAAGGTACAAGCCCTCGCTTATCCTCGAAAAAGTGTATGATTTTCCCGTTTTTATCATCGAAAAAGTGTGGCATTTCCTTGTTTTTATCATCGAAAAAGTGTACCTTTGCAGCGCAAACAGATAGTTGTTAAACTTTTATGAAACGAAAAATATACAAACAACTTCTTGAGTGGAAGGAAAGCAAGGACAGAAAGCCCTTGATGTTGCTTGGCGCAAGACAAGTGGGCAAGACATGGATTATGCAGCACTTCGGCGGACAGGAGTATAAAAAAGTGGCATACGTCAACTGCGACGACGAGCCGAGAATGAAGCAACTCTTTGACTTGGACTATAATATCGACCGGATATTGATGGCGTTGCAGGCCATAACGGGCATCAAGATTACGCCGGGCGACACTTTGATTGTTCTGGACGAGATACAGGAGATTCCAAGGGGGCTTCACAGTTTGAAATACTTCTGTGAGAAGGCACCGGAATATCATGTGATGGTGGCTGGTTCCCTGCTTGGTGTCACGTTGGGAAAGGGTGAATCGTTCCCGGTGGGCAAGGTAAATGTGCTCCCCATGTATCCTATGGACTATGAAGAGTTTCTGTCCGCCACGGGCAATGAAGGCTGGCTTGAAGCCTTACATTCCGGGGACTGGATTTTGGTGGAAACGATGATGCCCAAGATGGTGGAACTGCTGCGGCAATACTATTTTGTGGGAGGAATGCCGGGAGTAGTCGGCAAGTTTGTGGCAAATGGGGACTTACAGCAAGTCCGTACTTTGCAACGGGAAATACTGGAAGCCTACGGACGGGACATTTCCAAACACACCTCGGAGAGTGAGTCCACCAGAGTCCGTCAGGTGTTAAGTTCCCTCCCAGCCCAGTTGGCAAAGGAGAACAAGAAATTCGTCTACGGTGCTATCCGCAAGGGAAGCCGGGCGAAGGACTTTGAGCTGGCCATCCAATGGCTGCTGGATGCGGGCCTTGTATATAAGGTGAACCGCATCAGAGAGCCGAAGATTCCGCTCAAGTTCTACGAGGACTTTGACGCCTTCAAGCTGTTTTTATTGGACTGCGGACTCTTGGCGTGCATGGCCGAAGCCCCCATTGACCAAATGCTCGTGGGCAACCAGGTGTTCACGGAGTTCAAGGGAATGTTTACCGAACAATATGTGATGCAGCAGCTCAAGGCAATCGGCTTCACTCCTTACTACTGGAGTAACAGCAAGACCCCGTCGGAGATTGATTTCGTCATTCAGAAGGGCAGCCGGGTCGTTCCGATAGAGGTAAAGGCAGAAGAGAATGTCCGCGCCCGCTCTTTGGCTCAGTTCGTGAAGGATCATGCCGGATTGAAAGGTCTCCGTATCTCCATGAAGGGCTACGTGGAACAGGAATGGATGGAGAATATTCCGTTGGTCGGCATTGGTGCATACTTCGGATAGTATTTTTTCCGGGTTTCCTTTGCCGTTTCGCGGAAAATCCTTAATTTTGCACCGTATTAGAAGAACAATGGATTTTTAACAGGATAGTATATGAACAGAAAAGTTGTAATCACTGTGGCGGTGGGCATCATCATCGCACTGCTGGTGGGCGGAGTGGCCTACCTCGCAGTCAGCCTCAACCAGCAGAAGCAGGCCAACAAGGATATGCAGGAACTGGCTGCACTCGACAAGAAGGAAATGGAGAACGAGTACCAGCAGTTTGCCGACCAATACAACGAGATGAAGACGCGCATCAACAACGACTCCATCGTGGAGCAGTTGACACGCGAGCAGGAACGCACCCGGCAATTGCTGGCCGAGCTGAAGCAGACGAAATCGGACGACGCGGCGGAAATCACCCGTCTGAAGAAGGAGCTCGCACGGGTGCGCAGCATCCTCCGCAGCTATGTGATGGAGATTGACTCGCTCAACCGCATCAATGCGGAACTGATGAACGAGAACAACCGCGTGCGCGGGGAACTGGCAAGCTCGACCCGGCAGAACCAGGCCCTGGCCTCCGACAATATGTCGCTCTCGGAGAAGGTGGCCGTCGCCGCACAGCTCAACGCCGCCAACATCGACATCGTGATGCTCTATAAGAAGATGTTCTCCTCCAACGCGACAGACCGTGTGAAGCACCCCCACAAGATCGGCGGATCGACCCAGATGAAGATACGCTTCGTGCTGACGCGCAACGTGACGGCGCAGAACGGCATGCGCACGGTCTATGTCCGCGTGCTGACCCCTGCCGGCAACGTGATGAACGGTGGCGTGCAGTGTGACTTCGAGGGGCAGCAGATTGCCTGCACCGCAAAGAAAGAGGTGGAATACACCGGTGAAGAGAAACTGATAGAGGTGTTCGCACCGAAAGCCACGCTGACCCCCGGCAGCTACCGGGTACAGGTGATTGCCGACGGCCACGAAATCGGCGCACGCACCATCGGACTGGAAAAATAAGAAACGGAAACAGAAAAAAAACGTAGATACACTTACTTGCATATTAATTTATGAGACGTATAGCAGGATATCTGTTGGCCACTTGTGTGGCATTGCCAGTCGGGGCGCAGTCGGCGCTCACGCTTGACAGTTGTCGGCAGTTGGCCCTCCACAACAACAAGCAGCTGGCGGTGGCCCGTGTCAAGCAGAACATTGCGACCAATATGCGCAAGTCCGCCCGCACCAAGTATCTGCCCCGTGTCACGGCGCTGGCAGGCTACGAATACACGAGCCGTGAAATATCGTTGCTCAGCGACGACCAGAAAAAGACCTTCAGCAATATCGGGACCCAGGCGGCAAACACCCTCGGCGGAAAGGCCAGCGAGTTCATGCAGTCTGTGCCGCAGGGCGTTTGGCAGCAGCTCGGCCAAATGGGTTTCACGCAGGAGGGCATCAGCCAGCAGTTGTCGGCCGGCATCAGCGGCGTGGCAGGGACACTCAACCAGACTGGTATGGGCATTGTCGACGCGTTCCATACCGACACCCGCAACATCTGGGCTGGAGCCGTCATGGTGACACAGCCCGTCTACATGGGCGGAGCCATCACCGCCGCCAACCGTCTGGCCACATTGGGAGAACAGATGGCGGCGAACAGTGCCGAGGCGGAGCGACAGCTCACCATCTACAGCATCGACCAGGCCTACTGGCAGGTCGTTTCCCTGCGCCACAAGCAGAAACTGGCACAGAGCTATCTGGAGCTGGTGAAGAAACTGGACCGTGATGTCGAGAAGATGATTGCCGAGGGCGTGGCCACACGCTCCGAGGGACTCAGCGTCAGCGTCAAGGTCAACGAGGCCGAGATGACCCTTGCGAAGGTCGACGACGGACTGGCCTTGGCCAAGATGTACCTCGCACAGCTCTGCGGACTGCCCATGGACGGCTCCCTCACGCTGGCCGACGAGGACAGCAGCGACATTGCACAGAACGCCGCAGGCTGTACGGCCGACATGGCCACAGCCCTCGGACGGCGACCGGAGATACGCATGCTGCAGAACACGCTCGACATGAGCGAGCAGTCCGTCAAGCTGCTCAAGGCCGGCAACCTGCCGCAGGTGGCCATCGTGGGCGGATATGCTGTCAGCAACCCCAACGTGTACAACGGCTTCGAGCGCAAGTTCGCAGGCGTGTGGAACGTCGGCATGCTGGTGCGCGTACCGGTGTGGAACTGGGGCGATGTGGCCTACAAGGTGCGCGCCGCCAAGGGAGCCAGTGCCATCGCCGCACTGGAGCTGGACGAGGCGAAGGAGAAAATCGAGTTGCAAGTCAACCAAAGCTCGTTCCGCCTCAACGAGGCCAGCAAGAAACTGAAACTGGCGAAGGCCAGCACCCGCAGGGCAGAGGAGAATCTGCGCACGGCCAACATCGGATTCCGCGAGGGAGTCATCCAATCCACCACCGTGATGGAGGCGCAGACGGCCTGGCTACAGGCCCAGTCGCAGCGGATCGATGCCGAGATTGACGTGCGCCTCAGTCAGACCAACCTGCAGAAAGCCCTCGGCACACTGGAGAACTAAGAGAGAAATAACCGTACAACAAGGATTGAAAATAAGGAGAAAGATATTATGTCAGCAAAATCACAGCATAGCAACGTGCTATTGGCCATCTTCGGGTTCATCGCCGTCGTGGTTGTCGTGGGAGTCATTGGCTTCTTCGCCTTCAGCCACGAGAAGGAGAACATTCAGGGACAGGTGGAGGCGAGCGAATACCGGGTGTCGAGCAAAGTGCCCGGGCGCATCCTTGAGATTCGCGTCAAGGAAGGCGACTACGTAAGGGTCGGCGATACGCTGGCCATCCTCGACGCACCCGAAGTGCGCGCGAAGATGGAACAGGCACAGAGTGCCGAGGATGCCGCCACGGCCCAGGAAGAGATGGCACGCAACGGCGCACGGCAGGAACAGATACAGGGCGCGTTCCAGGTATGGCAACAGGCCAAGGCCGGACTCGACATCGCCCAGAAGTCGTACCAGCGCGTGCAACGCCTCTTTGACGAAGGGGTCATGAGCGAACAGAAGCGCGACGAGGCTTTTGCCAACTACAAGGCCATGGAAGCCCAGGCCAAGGCCGCCGAGAGCCAGTACAACATGGCGCGCAACGGCGCACGCCGCGAGGAGAAACAGGCCGCGCAGGCACTGGTGGGCCGGGCACGGGGAGCCGTGCAGGAAGTCAACTCCTACATCAACGAAACCGTACAGGTGGCGCAGATGGAGGGCGAGGTCAGCAACATCTATCCCAAGGTCGGCGAGCTTGTCGGGACGGGGTCGCCCATCATGACCATCTCCATCATGAGCGACATCTGGGGCACCTTCAACGTCCGCGAAGACCAGTTGAACGGGCTCGGTGTCGGAGCCACCTTCAACGCCTATGTGCCGGCCTTCAACAAGACCATCCCCATGAAGGTCTATTACATGAAGGATCAAGGCTCCTACGCCGTCTGGAAAGCGACGAAGGCCAACGGACAGTATGACCTGAAGACCTTCGAGGTGAAGGCGCGCCCGACACAGGCTCTGGAAGGGCTTCGTCCGGGAATGTCGCTCGTCATCAAGGACTGACGGCCTGTCAAACACTTTCTCACACACGGTATTGTGAAACGACTTCGGCAAATATACGAGATTGCGGTGCGCGAGTGTGGCATCATCTGCCACAACCACATCTACCTGCTCTGTATGGTGGCCCTCCCGCTGTTGGTGATGTTCTTCTTCACCTCGATGATGTATGAGGGAAAGCCGCTGGAGATGCCCGTGGGCGTGGTCGACCTCGACAATTCCTCCACCACGCGCAGCATCGTCCGCAGGCTGGATGCCTTCCAGACCTCGACGGTGGTGGCCCGTTATCCGAGCGTGGCCGAAGCGCGGAAAGCCATACAGGAAAACAGGATTTACGCTTTCCTCTACATCCCCGAAGGCACGACGGACGACCTGCTGGCCAGCCGACAGCCGAAAATCTCCTTCTATTACTCGCAGACCTCGGTCGTGGCGGGTTCGCTCCTCTTCAGCGACCTCAAGACAATCGCCACGCTGGCCTCCGCCGCCATCGGACAGGCCACCCTGCGCGCCAAAGGCTTCACCGACGGACAGACGCAGACCTTCCTGCAGCCCATCAAGGTGGACCTCCATCCAATCAACAACCCCACCACCAATTACAACGTTTACCTGTCCACCATGTTGGTGCCGGGTGTCATGATGCTGTTCATGTTCCTCATCACGCCCTACGCCATCGGCACCGAGATGAAGTTCGGACAGTCCAAACAATGGATGGAGATGGCCGGCAACAAGGCGTGGGTGGCTCTCGTCGGCAAATTCCTGCCCCACGTGCTCATCTTCCTGACGCTGACCATGTCCTACGCCTTCTATGTATACGGCATACTCGGCTTCCCGCACCCAGGCGGCACGGGGCGCATCGTCATGCTCACCCTGTTGCAGGTGTTGGCCTCGCTGGGCTTCGGCATCTTCGTCTTCGGACTGATGCCCTCGCTCCGGATGTCCATGAGCATCTGCTCGCTGTGGGGCGTACTGAGTTTCTCCATGGCCGGGTCGGCGTTCCCCATCATGGCCATGGACGGGCCGTTGCAGGCGCTCGCGTGGCTGTTTCCCCTGCGCCACTATTTCATGATTTACCAGACGTGCATCTTCAACGACTATCCGTTGGCCGACGCCTGGCTGCACATTCTGGCCCTCGTGACCTTCGCCTTACTGCCCATACTCGTGGCTCCGAAAATCCGCAACGCCATGTTGAACTATGTCTATATCCCCTGACGCACCATGATGAAGAACAGTCTATTCCAAACCATACTCGACGGAATCCGGGATGCCTGCTACATCTGGAAGGAAGAGATGCGCCAGATGTTCAAGGACGAAGGGGTGCTGATGTTCTTCATCCTCGTGCCCCTGGGCTATCCGCTGCTCTATTCCTGGATTTACAACAATGAGGTGGTGCGCGAAGTGCCCGTCGTCGTCGTGGACGAGTGCCATTCCGCCGCCAGCCGGCAGTTCATCCGCTCCTGCGACGCGACCCCCGACGTGAAGGTCGTGGCCCACGCCGCCAATCTGGACGAAGCCAAGAACCTGGTGGGGCGACAGGTGGCCAGAGCCGTCTACTATATCCCTTCCGATTTCCAGACCAAGCTGAACCGGATGGAACAGACCGCCGTGGCCGTCTACTGTGACATGAGCACGATGCTGACCTATAAGGCCGCCTACATGACCGCCGTCGCCGTCACCCAACAGATGAACGGGGAGATACAGATCCGTCTGTCGGGAAAGCAGACCGAACGGGAAAACGAGATTCTCACGCTGCCCCTCGACTACGACGCGCAACCCATCTACAACCCCTCCGGAGGTTACGGATCGTTCATCCTGCCCGCCGTGCTGATTCTTATCCTGCAACAGACACTGGCATTGGGCATCGGCCTTGCAGCCGGATCGGCCCGCGAGAACAACCGCTTCGAAGACCTCGTACCCATACAGAAACACTACCACGGCACGTTCCGCATCGTGCTGGGCAAGGCCCTGGCCTATTTCATGGTCTACGCCTTTATGGCCACCTGGCTTACCGTCGTCGTGCCGCGCATCTTCGATTTCCCGTGTCTGGCCCACTGGCAGGATTTGCTGGCCGTCATGTTCCCCTACATCCTGGCCTGCATCTTCTTCGGCATCTCCGTGTCGTGCATGGTGCGTTACCGCGAGAACGTCATGCTGCTGATTGTCTTTGCCAGCGTCCCGCTCCTGTTCCTCAGTGGCGTATCCTGGCCGCAGCAAAGCATTCCCGGCTTCTGGCAAGGCGTGTCGTGGCTGTTCCCCTCCACCTTCGGCATCCGTGCCTACATCCGGCTGAACTCCATGGGCGGCACGCTCAGCGACGTGCTGACGGAATATCACGTCCTGTGGATACAGGTGCTGGTCTACTTCGTCCTGGCGTGTCTGGTCTACCGTCGTCAGGTCGGACTCGCACATCGCCACATGAATTCTTGATTGACAACAAAACCCATCATTCCATGAAGAAGATACTGACCCTCCTCGTCGCTGCCTTTGGTTTGCAGTGCAACAATCCCGCCGCCGCACAGGACGGCGTGGCCGTCAACCTCTGGCCTGACGCGCAACACCCCACCGACAACCCGAAAGCACTGACACACCTCGGGTCTCATAACGCACTGCTGACCGACACAGCCTCCTACGAGACGGAATGTGAATACTCCAACGAGATGCGCGTGGACAGCCACACGCCGCCCACCATCATCTTCCACAGCAACGACGACCGCACGGTGTCACCCATGAACAGCATCGACTTCTATTCGGCCATGCTGAAGGCCGAACGGCAGTGCTCCCTGCATTGCTATCCGACAGGCCGGCACGGCTGGGGCTTCCGCACCACCTTCGGTTTCCACGACCAAATGACGGACGAACTGTCCCGCTGGCTCAACACCGCCCTGAATATAACGGACACGAAACCCGCCGCAAAACATTGAAAGGACCGACCGTGAACCAGAAACGCATCCTTTTCGTTTGCCTCGGCAACATCTGCCGCTCGCCGGCCGCCGAGGGTATCTTCCGCAGTCTGGTCGCCCGACGGCATCTGGACGGCGCGTTTGTCATCGATTCGGCAGCCATCGGCTCCTGGCACATCGGCGACCTGCCCGACCAGAGGATGCGGCGTTGCGGAGCGCGCCACGGCTACACCTTCGATTCCCGTGCCCGGCAACTGACCAGTGA
Organism: Oscillibacter sp. MSJ-31; assembly: GCA_963651005.1. Taxonomy (GTDB): domain Bacteria; phylum Bacteroidota; class Bacteroidia; order Bacteroidales; family Bacteroidaceae; genus Prevotella. The sequence goes on along the minus strand of CAVJNH010000001.1, from coordinate 40,387 downwards.
CGATTTTGCCCGCTTCGACTATATCATCGGCATGGACTACGACAATCTGCGCGACATCAAGGCCAAAGCGCGGAACGCGGAGGACGAGAAAAAGGTACTGCTGATGGCCGACTTCCTGCGCCACCACGACAGTGCCACCATCCCCGACCCCTACTACGGCGGCGACCGCGATTTCGACCACGTGGTGGAACTGTTGGAAGATGCCTGCGAGACTTTGCTCGATTGGCTGACAGACAAGACACGAGAAAGCCGCTGAACCAGAACCAGTCAGCGGCATTCTCGCGTTTCGGGTGGAGCTGGAGGGATTCGAACCCTCGTCCAAACAGGGAAACCATACGCTTTCTACATGCTTATTCCAGCCTTTGGTTTTCGAGTCATGACAAGACCTGGACCACCAATCATGACCTTATCTCCTGAATTTCATCCGCGCGTCGGAGCGCCACGCAGACTATTTCCGATTGTCCTGCACCGCTATACCTTCCCGATTCGGAACCACATCCGGAAGAGCGATGTCCCGTTCCCCCGCCTGGCAGGGGAATTAAGCCAGTGATCTACTGTACTTCGATCAGGCAGCGAGAGCGTAGTTGTTTTCGCCAATTAAATTTCTGACCGAGGGGATTATGGAGACTACAGTCGTCGCTCCGCATGCTTACGTACCATCTCAGCCCGCTGTCAAATCCAGTCAACCCCGAGTGATACTCACGTCTTTCGGGCGCAAAGTTACGACATTTCCATGTAACGTGCAACATTTTCCTGCTCTTTTCCCGCGATTTTCCACTTTTCTTCGTACCTTTGGCAATATTTTAGGACTTTTCTCCGTTATGAGGATGATGAAACTACAGAAAACGACACCCATCAACTGGCTCTATGCCTTGGCACTGGCGCTGGTGCTGACGGCCTGCGCGACACCGACACACTACGACTATCTGCAGGATCTGCGGCCCGGCAGTCAGCTGACGACACCCGACGGCGGCTACATCCGCCTGCAACCGAAAGACGAGATTGCCATTCTCGTCAAGAGCAACAGTCCCGAACTCGATGCCCTGTTCAACAAAGGCATCAACACGGACATCAGCAACGGCTATGTCCAAGGCACACAGTATGTGGACGGCTATGTTCTCGACGATGCCGGCAACATCGATTTTCCGCAACTGGGTGCCGTCCACGTGGCCGGTCTCAGACGCACGGAGGTCGAACACCTCATCCGGCAGCGTCTGGAAGAAGAGGGACTGCTGAAGCAGGCCACTGTCAGCGTCAGCTTCCGCAACCTGAGCTACACGGTGATGGGCGAGGTCAGCCATGCCGGCGCATACCGCATCGGGAAGGATGAAATCACGCTGCTGGAGGCACTGGGGAACGCCGGCGACCTGACCGTGTACGGACGGAGGGACAGCATCGTGGTGGTGCGCGGCAACGGCAGCCAGCGCACGACGCTCGTGGCCGACCTGACCCGTGGAAGGAAGCTCTATGCCTCGGAAGCCTTCTACGTCCACCAGAACGACCTCATCTACGTGAAGGCCAACCCCACCAAGATGCGGCAGTCGACCACCAACGGCAACGAGTTCCGATCCGCGTCACTATGGCTTTCCGTCGCCTCGGTACTCACCTCACTTCTGGTTCTTCTCACCCGCTAAACCACTGACACCATGCAAAAAACTTCATATAGCTTCTTCCACGACTGTGCCGCCCATTGGCGCTGGTTTGCGGCCAGTGCCGCTGCGATGACCCTCGTGGCCGTGCTCTTCCTGCTGTTTGTCACGCCGCAATACCGCCGCACCACCGACATCATGGTGAAGGACGAGACCTCACCCGCCAGTATGCTCTCCAACATGGCCGGCATGGGAATGTTTGCCAACCTGGGATTCAACATCACCTCGAACGTGGACAACGAACTGGAGGTGTTTCTCTCTCCGGCACTGATGATGGAGGTGGTGAAAGACAACCGGCTCGACATCACCTACACCACCGGTAGCGGACTGTTCCGACAGGAACGCTACGGACAGACACTGCCTATCCGGGCCGTGTTTGCCGCCGCAAAAGACACCGACAGGATGCGCCTGCACGTGGAGCTGTACGCCGACGGTTCGTTCGTGCTGACCGGTTTCCGGAAGAACAAGGAAAAGCTGGACGGGGAGGTGCGCGGACACCTCCATGCCGTATGCCGGACACCGCTCGGCCCCGTCACGCTGTTGCCGACCGCGGCATTCCAAGCGGTGATGCGGAAAGAAAAGACCTGCGACCTCACCGTCACCAAGCTGCCGCCCTACGAGATGACGGAACGCTGTCTGAAGAAAATCAAGGGCGACATTCTCAACAGCAACACCTCCATCGTGCAGCTGACCTACAACGATGCTTTCAGCGACCGCGCGGAACTGATACTCCGCGAACTGACCCGCGTCTACCTCCAGGCGTGGCAGGCCGACAAAGACCTGGAGGCACAGGCATCGACAGACTTCATCAACCAGCGCATCACGCAAATCGAACAGTCACTCGCCGACTACGACCTGCAGCTCGCCGACTTCAAGCGCGACAATCTGCAGGACATCGGCGGAACGACGCCCGGCCTCATGGCCACCTCCGCGGCCGCAATCGGCGCGACGCTGCTCCAACTGAACAATGAACGGTACGTGCTGAAGCACATGCAACAGTTGCTGCACCGCGACAGCAACGCCTACCAAGTGTTGCCCGGCAACATCCTGCCCGACAACGACAACATCGCCAAGCAGATTGCGGCCTACAACACCCTGCTGCTGAAACGGCGCAATCTGGCGGAGAACAGCAGCGACCGCAATCCGCTGGTGCGCGAACTGGACGCACAGATCGCCCCCATGCACGAGGCCATTGCCGGATCCGTCGCCTACGCGCTGTCGCAGATTGAAATCCAGCTCAAGGGCGTGGCGGAGAAAGAGCACGAGATTACCGGAAAACTGGTAGACCTCCCCACCAAGTACAGCAAGGCTCTGCCTGCCCAACGGCAGCAGAAGGTCGTGGAGTCGCTCTACATCTACCTCCTGCAGAAACGCGAGGAGAACCGTATCAGCCAAGCCTTCCGCAACCGGAACATCCGCGTGGTGACACCGCCCATGGGCAAGTTGCGCCCCGTCTTCCCGCGCAAGCTGTGGACGCTCGGAGCGGCCTGGTTGCTGGCCCTGATCCTTCCCACGACGGTGCTCTACGTCCGCCGGCTCAACGACACGGAAGATAAGGAAACACGATGATGCAGACCGTGCCAGAGACCGACCTTAAACGGCGCATGACCCGCGGCGCGTTCTGGACTTTCACCGGAACGGCACTGGGCAAGCTGCTGGTGTTGCTGGCAGGCATCGCCTGTGCCCGGTTGCTGGGACAGACCACCTTTGGCGAGCTGGGCATGGTGCGATCCACCGTCAATATGTTCATCGTGTTCGGGGCAGCCGGCATCGGCGTGACCGCCACGCGCTTCGTGGCCAAATACCGCGACAGCGACCCACAGCGTGCCGCCTCCGTCTGCCTGTTGTCCAACCGCTTCGCCTTGTGGGTCGGGTTGGCTTCCATGGAGGTTATGATACTGTGTTCCGGATGGTTGGCCGACGACATCCTCCATACGCCCCATCTGCAGACCCCCGTCGCCTTGGGCGCACTGATGCTGTTCGTGTCCATCCTCAACGGTTCGCTCAACGGCATCCTTTCCGGTCTGGAAGACTTCAAGGCCATTGCGCTCTGCACCCTCGTCGGCAGCATCGGCGAGGCCGCACTGATGACGCTCGGAGCCTGGATTTGGCAGTTGAAAGGAGCCGTGTTGGGCTTCACCCTCGGCGTGGTCTTGCTCTATGGGGTCTACCGTCTGGCCGTCAACCGTGCCTTGCGGAAAGCCGGCATCCGTATGCGCGATGCGACCATCCGGCGGAAGGACTGGCGGTTGCTCCTGACCTTCAGTCTCCCCGCTGCACTGTCCGCACTGATGGTCACCCCCGTGTTCTGGATGGTCCGCGCCATGCTGGTCCGGCAGGGCGGCTACGGCGAGCTGGCCGTCTTCGAGGCGGCAGACCAGTGGAAAGTCATCATCATGTTCATTCCCGGAGCCATCAGCCAGATGGCCCTCCCCATCCTGTCGGGCATGGACACGCGCGAGCACTTCGGCCGCACGCTGCGCCTCCACGTCTGGCTGATTGCAGGCGTTGCCACCGTGCTGGCCGTGCTGCTGGCCGTGGCTGCCCCCTACGTCATGTCGCTCTACGGCGACGGCTACACCGACCATGCCACACTGGTGTTGCTGGCCGTCTCGGTGGTGTTTGCCTGCGTGTCGAACGTGATGGAGATGGCGGTATACAGCATCGGACGGATGTGGACGTGCCTCGCCTTCAATGTCGGATGGGCGGTCTGCACCTGCCTGTTCACGGCCTTGCTGCTGCCGTTGCAGTGGGGCGCACCGGCACTGGCTCTTGCCGTGCTGTTGGCCTATCTGCTGAAGACCGCCGCGCTGGGCGGCTATGTCCGTTTCACCCTTCATGCCACAGCCCCATGAAGACGCGCCAAGACCTCGCCCTGCTGCTCTTTGCCGTCTCGCTGGTGTTGCTCCAGTTTGCCGGCTATGCCTTTGTGCCGTTGCTGGCCGGTGCATTGCTGTTGCTGTTCTCCGCCCGGGCCTTTGCCCGGTGTGTCAAGGCCGTGCCCCTGTTTGCAACTTTCACGGTGGCCTCGCTCACCGTCGGTCTCTTTCTGATGATGGCGCGTCCCACCGAAGTCGCGCCGCTGACCCGTTGGATCCAGTTCTATTTCCTCGTCGTCATGCTGATGGGAGTGGAAGACAAACGGCGGCTGCTCACCGTGGTCAGCTATGTGGTCTACGCCATCTTCGCCGCCGACCTGTTGGCCAACCTCCTTCAGGTGGCCGGCGTAAGGTTGCCGTGGGTCTATCTGTCCATCCGTCCCGGCGAACTGCTTCCGCGCTTCCAGGGCATCAAGGGCAGCTCGCTCTATTCCGGCAGCATCTCGTTCCTGGCACTCTGTTTTCTGTTCGGCGAGACGCGGCTCCGCCGGCGCAGACGCTGGGCGTTGGCCGCACTGATGGCGGTCAACCTGCTGTTGGCCGGGTCGCTGCGCTATTTCATCTCGTTGGCACTCGTCGCCGCACTGGCCGTCTTCCGGCTGTACCGCCACCGGGCACGGCTGCTGGCCGTGGTCGGCAGTGCGATAGGCGCGGTGGTGCTGCTGACCCGGTGGACCATGGATTACAGCGAGAGCAATTATTTCCGCTATAAGCTGTGGGGATACACGATCGACCGCATCGGCGACCATCCGTTGCTGGGCAGCGGTTTCCTGTTCCAACGGGTGACGGACCACACGCGGTTCAGCGTCCGCACGCTGGCCACGGCCGACGTCACCGAGTCCACCGTGCTGCTCTTCGGCCTCTGTTTCGGCATCCCGCTGATGCTGCTGTTCGTGGCATCGCTGTGCCACACCCTTTCCCGTTTTGGCCGTTACCGCCGCTATGCCCCCGAGTTGGGACTGTTCTTCGGTCTGTCGCTCGACCTCTTCTGGGGCGGAAGCATCGACAATGTGCTCTCGCTCTCCGTCCTGCTGATCTGTATGTATCTCATCCACCTGAAGCCCCAAAACCTGCCACAGCCATGACCCCCGATTTTTCCGTCGTCATCCCCACCTGCAACCATCTTCCGCTGGCGCAACGGGCCATCGGGAGCGTGCTCTGCCAGCAGGAGGTCAGCATGGAGGTGGTGGTCTGCGACGACTCCACGGACAACCGCATCGAACAGTATGTCCTGACGCTGGCCGACGAGTGCATCCGCTACGTCCACAACCGTCCGCCGCTCGGGGCGGTGATCAACTGGAACGCGGGACTCCGCAGGGCTACGGGCCGCTATTGCATCGTGCTGCACCACGACGAGGCACTGACAGGTCGGGACTATCTGGCGCGGCTGCTGCGGACGATGCAGCAGTCGGAGGCCGACGTGGCCGTGTCGGAGGTGCGCGTCACCCTCGGCGGACGAAAGAAGCGGCAGTGGATTCCACACGCACTGAAACGGTGGATGCTGCACCACGCCGCCACGCTGTTCTGCCTCAACGCCATCGGGCCGTGCGGTTGCGTGGCGTTCCGGAGGGACCGGACGCAGGCGTTCTGCGAGCCACTGCACTGGCTGGTCGACGTGGAATGGTATTACCGGATGTTGCAGACGGCAACCGTCGTCTATTGCCCCACACTCGTCGTCGCATCCATCCATGGCCACGAGGGGCAGATCAGCGGCACCATGGATATTGCGCAGGCGTGGCGCAGTGATGCCGGCATCCTCCGGGCGCAGTATCACGGCCATCCCCTGCTGCGCACGATGCTGGCTCTGGGCGGATGGATTGTCACCATCAAACGGCTGAGAGGCCATATTCCTTTTCTACGGCAATGAAACAACAGGTCAAGATAGTAAAGATACTCGGCGGTCTGGGCAACCAGATGTTCCAATACGCCCTCTATACGGCACTGCAACGGCACCATCCCGACGCGGCGGTGATGGCCGACCTGCACACGTTCCGCGGCTACCGGCGGCAGTTCCAGCTCGCAGACATTTTCGGAATCCAGGTGCAGAGTGCCTCCTACGGGGACGTGGCCCGCGTGGCCTACCCCTACCCCGACTTCCAGTCGTGGCGCATCGGCAGCCGGCTGTTGCCCCGACGGCGCACCATGTGCGTGGAGTCCCGCGACTTTGCCGTAGACCCGGAGGCGGTCTCCCGGCTGGGCAGCACCTATTACGACGGCTACTGGCAGCACGAGGACTATTTCCGCGACTGCCGGTCTGCGCTGTTGGATCGGTTCCGCTTTCCTGCCTTCGACAGCGAAGCCAATCTTTCATTGGCGCGGCGGTTGAAGAGCGAGGAGGCCGTGGCCGTCCATGTGCGGCGCACCGACTATGTCGGCAACCCGATGTTCCACGACCTCTGCGCTTCCGGCTATTATGCCGAGGCCATACGCCACATCCGGCAGCACACCGGGGCAAGGCTGTTCTGCATCTTCTCCGACGATGTGGCGTGGTGCAAGGCGCATCTGCCGTCCCTGCCGGAAGAGGCCGAAACGTTGTTCGTCGACTGGAACTCCGGCGCACGGAGCGTGGACGATATGCACCTGATGACCCTCTGCCGCCATCATGTCACGGCCAACTCGTCGTTCTCCTGGTGGGGCGCGTGGCTGGCCGCACAGGAAGAGGCCGTCAACACGGCACCCCGGCTGTGGTGGCGGCGCGAAGGGGTCTTCACTCCCGTGCCCACCCATTGGGTCACCCTCTGAACCATATAGTATAGAAAAACGAATGAATCATGCAACGAATACCCTGTAGCGTACTGATCTCCGTCTGGCGGATGGAAAAGCCCGAATACCTGTGCCAATGTCTGGACAGCGTGTTCGGACAGAGTTGTCCGCCCGAGGAAGTGGTTCTCGTGGGCGATGGCCCGCTGACCGCCGCACTGCACGACGTGATTGGCCGCTACACGGACTGCCATCCCGAGATGCGGTTCGTTCCGCTTCCCGACCGCCGCGGTCTGGGTGTCGCCCTCAACGAGGGACTGCGCCACTGCCGCCACGACCTCGTGGCACGCATGGACACCGACGACCTCTGCTATCCAGACCGGCTGGAAGTGCAATACCGCTACCTCTCCCAACATCCCGAATGTGACGTGTTGGGCGGATGGACTGACGAGTTCTGCGACACGCCCTCCTGCTCCGTCTCCATGCGGCGCGTGCCCGAACGGCATGACGACATCGTGCGGTTTGGCCGTCGGCGCTGCCCGATGAACCATCCCACGGTTCTGTTCCGCAGGGAAGCGGTGATGGCCGTGGGCGGCTACCGCGATGCCCACCTGTTTGAAGACTACGACCTGTGGGTGCGCCTGATACAGGCCGGCTACCACTTCCACAACCTACAGCGTCCACTCATCCATTTCCGCGTCTCCGACGGCTTCTTCGCCCGGCGCAGCGGCTGGCACTACATCCGTTCGGAAATCGCCGTGCTGCGCACCTTCCACCAGACCGGATACCTCAGCGGCATACAGATGGTGCAGAACATCCTCGTCCGCACCCTCGTCCGGCTCCTGCCCTCCGCCTGGCAGAAAAGGGTTTACCTCGTTCTGCGGAAGCGGCGGTAGGCGGGAAGCATACGCAAATAAGGCCGGCACCTGAAAAAGATGCCGGCCTTTCCTTTGTTGTCCCAAAGGGACGGAGGTCAGTCTTCGCCCGTACCGCTGTCGCCGGGCAGGGTCGTGCCGACAAAATCCACCTCGGAAAAGACAACAGGCAGCATCTCAAGGTTTGCAATGTCAAATGTTACAATCGTCCATTAGGCCGGTCTCCAAAGCAAGAGAACGACGGGCATGCGGAGGACAAGAAAAGGGCAAATCGACAACATTGCTGGAATTCTTGCCACGCCACAAGGTTGCGCGCTCAAAATAAATTAGCAGACCCTATACTAAGGGATGAATGAACTGGATGAACTGTGACTGTTCCTGCCTTTCTGCAATGCGCCCTGTTCCTTGCCCAATCCCTTTTCTTTTCGTCGGCAACACGTCTTTTGTTACTTCTGTTACTTGCCGCTCTCCATCCTGCAGACCTGGGCACGATGCACACCGAGCCTTTCACCGAGTTGTTCCTGGGTGAGCTGCCGTGCTTCCCTCGCCAGCTTGATGGCCTCGCCCACATGGTAGGCATGGAGTTCCGCAGCCAGCTTCTGCTCAAACGCGTCGCGCTTAGGTGTTCCGACACGACCGATGTCTCTGTCGGTCATTTCATCCAAAGTGTGAAGTTTCATTGCCATATTGGAATTGTTTTGTTGTTCCAAGTCACAAAGATAGGTGATGTTTATCAAATACGCAACAGAAAAGGCTTTTATTTTCAGTTGGAGGTGCATTTTTAACTTTTTCCTCGCCCGTACTTTTATGCTTTAGCCACACATTGTATTCCAGGCGTTCCGGGGCCTATTTTAGGAGTCCCGGGGGAATTGATTGTTTTCCCTTAGGGCATTGGATAGGGGGTTGGAAGGGCATCCATTCGGCCACTCAAGAAGGTTTGCAACATTCCACACCTTCCCACATCATCCGAATGATTGTCTCCTGCAAAAACACACTCGGAAGCATCCCGAGGAGTTAGTGGATAATGTGTAAAATAAGGCATTCAGAATAGGCCAAAACATGTAAAATAAGGCATTCAGACGAATAAAAACAGGTAAAATAAGGCATTATATGCCTGTTTATGAGTGGGTTTTGTCGCATTTTCGAAACGAGGGGGCATTATCCTCGCGCGCGCGTAATATATAAAAGGTGTAACCTCCCTAAAAGAAGTAGGCCCAGAAGGAATTGGGGAGCAGGTGCTGGAGCTGCGCCTTTTGACCGCTGTTGACGAGCTGCATGACGTGCTGGAAAGCCTGTTGCGTCTCGGGACTGATGTTGTACCGCTGCAACACCTCCGGCTCTGTGGGAGCCACCAACATCAAAGCCTGCTCGTAATAGCGGGGAATCGGTTCGCCGTGGGCATACTGCCGCTCGGCAATGACCTTGAAGGCCGGATAGAACTGGTTGCCGTCCTTGTTGGCCAGCAAGGCGCAGAGCAGCACGTCGGCATACTTGCGGTCGGTGGGATAGCGGTCGGCCATGGCTCCCATGCCCACCAACAGGTCGGCCGAATAGAACTGCGACAGCCGCTGCTCGAACACCGGCTTAGCGTTCCGGATGGCTTCCAGCCGGGGACGGCGATCGTCGGCCCACGACTTCATCACGGTGGAACGGCTCAAGATGTCAAGGTATTTCTTCGCCAACGGATAGTTCTTCATCTCCAGACACGTCTCCGCCAACCGCCGGAGCACATTGAAATTGGTGCCGAACGTCGATTGTATCTGTTGCTGGAAGCTCTGGCGGATGACCTCGTTGGGCATATTCATCGAACGGTAGAACAGGGCGTTGAAATGGCGGCAGAGGGGTTCGTCATGGTCTTTGAAGAGGAAATCCTCGCCCGATGTCACGCCGTAGAGGAACATCTCCTGCACCAAACGCCCCTTCTCTATCAGTGCCAGCAGTGCAAAGCGGCGGGCGATGAAGCTCTCCTGCGCCACTCCCGGAGGGACGAGAGCCAGCAGTGCGTCCCATTGCCGGTCTTCGGCCAGACACTCCAACTGACAATAGAACGCATGGATGCGGTTGGGTTTCTGGCCATAAGCCAGCGGGTAGACCGAGCAGCAGAGCAGCACGACCGTGGCCGCTGCCGCCACCCATACGTTGGCGACCACCGCAGGCAGGCGCAGCAGGGGACGTTTCCGCAGGGTCAGCAGGAACACGGCCACGGCCACACCCCAAGATACGCATACGGCCATGAGGGTCTTGGTCATCTCGTGGTCCCAGAACTGGTTGGCCACCACATAGGCCACGGGAATCAACGGAAGCCACAGGAGTGTCCGGGCTTCCCGGAAGAGGCACACCGTCACAACCGCGCCGGCCAGAAACACCAGGACGGGGAGCAGGGCCTGAATGGCGGCACCCAACGCCGGATAGTAGTAGAACTGCATGAGCCAGGCTCCCACGACCTTCAGCGTGTCGGCAGGCAGGACTGCACCGAGGAACGTCATGTCCGTGGACGAGCTGTAGTAGGTGTAGCTCTCCATCCATTTCAGCACGTAGTAGAACTGGCCGTACCACACCAGCCAGAGCGTCACGAAGAGGACGACGGCATAGAGGACGGTGACCACGGCCACAGGTATCTTGACGTTTTTCATCATTGTATCAGTTTATCGGGACAGCGGAAGAGTTCGACCACCTCGTCGGGCATCTCCACCTTGCCGTCCACAAAGTCGGGAATGTTATACGATTTCAGCCGCAACGTATTGCTGCGTGGGTCTTTCTGCGGCAACAGGAAGGGCTTGTGGGCTTTCCCACGGGCATCGAAATAGCCGAAGTACACCCGGGTGTAGCGTCCGTCGAGGCGGCGGCTGCCAAACATCACCCAACGCCCGTTGGCCGACCAGGCATGATAGCTGTCGGCATGGTTCTTGGCGTTCCACACCTCCACGTCGGCGGCTTTCCCTGTCGTCAGATGAATCATCTTCAGGTCGGCCTCGTCGTGCCAGATGGGGAAGGTGCCGTAGTCGGTCAGGGTGAACAGCAGCCAGTGGCCGTCGGGCGAGAGGCGGGGGAACGAGGCACTACCACCCTCCGTGCGCGCATTGTACACGGTGTCGACCGCCCCGAACTGTCCCGTCCGGCTGTCGAAGGCCACCCGAAGGATGGAATAACGCATCTCGCGGCGTTCGTCGGGGAGCTGCTTGGCCGGTGCCGAACAGAAATAGAGCCAACGTCCGTCGGGCGACCAGGCCGGGAAGGTCTCCATCGTCCGGTCGTCCATGAAGCGCGGGTCGGCGGTCATGCGGTCTTCCTTGGTGTCGTAGAGAATCAGGTCGGAGGCGCGGTCATAGACTTCCAGCGGCTGGCGACCCTGTCCGAAGAAGGTCTGGTTGGTGGTGTTCGACGAAAAGGCGAGGTAGCGTCCTTCCGGATGCCACGCCGGATAGACCGCCCCTTTGTGCGGCCCCATCGTCTGCGGTGTGATTTTCTTCAGTTTTCCGTGGTCGAGGAATATCGTTCCGCCATTCTCTCCGCGTGCATGGAACATCATGCGCTGTGCGGAACGGCGGTCGAAATGGTGGCAGTTGACGCAGGCACTCTTCGTCGTCTTGTTGGAGACAATCTCGCGCTCCGTAAAGCTGCAAAGCTCGCGCTGATAGATGCCCATGAAGCGCCACGCCTCGTAGCCCGGCTCTATCAACCGGTAGGCAATCCACGGGTCGATGCTGTCGCCGGCCACCTCCACGGTGAAGGGTCGGTAGCCGATGCCGTCGGGATGGCGGGCGTTCCATACGGCCACCTCGACCTGCATCTTGCGGCCTACGGCCTTTTGCAACAGCGTCTGCCATCCGTCTTCGGGAATGTCGATGACCTCCGTGCCGCTCACGGCCAGCATCTCGTGTCCGTCCACGAGAAACCGTGCCTGGATATGTTCCGCGCCCTCCATCATGAAGTTCAGCGGTGCCATGTTCGGCGGGATGGTCACGCCGGTATAGTCGGGGAAAATGTCGGGCAACGCCGGACTCTGTGCTGCCGGCTGTCGCATCCGTCCGCACCCCACCACCAGCATCAGCAGGCAGAGCACTCCCATCTTGCATCCCGTTTCTTTCAAGTTGTCCATTCACTCATTGTTTTACCATACAAAGGTACATATTTTTCTGAAGAACTGGTTTTCTTTTTCCTGTTTTTTTGTCCGAAACAAGCGGGGACCGTATCCACGACACAGTCCCCGCACCGGATAACCTCTGTTATCCTTGAAGTATTAATAAAAACTAATAACTACTTTGCCGATCCTTTTCCTGCCAGGCCGTCGGCATAGCCTGCATAGCAGTGTTTGCGGTTGTAGTTGCTGTCCCAGAGACCTACGGGTTCACCAGCACGCCATCCACTGCCGGCGGGAGAGTCGGTGATACACCAGTTGGTGATGCCGTACTGCTGTGCGGCAGGCACATACTGGAAGTATGCAGCGATAATCTTCTTATAGTATTCCGCCATCTCCTTCTGCTGGTCGTCGGTCAGGTCCTGCGTGGTCAGGCTGGTGCCGTCGGCACCGACATAACCCATGTCAAGCTCCGAAATCTTGATGAGCTTGCCCGTTTCGGCAAGAATCTGGAACATCTTGACGATGTGTTCGAACTTCGAGTTGCGGGTGGCCTCGTCGGCATAGTAGGAGATGTGCATCTGCGTGCCGATACCGTCAATCTTGGTACCGTCCTCCTCCCAGACCTTGAGCCACTCGACGAGCGACTTGGCCTTCTGGTTGTCGTCCCAGTCCGACTCCAGATTGTAGTCGTTGATGAAGAGCTTCAGATTGCCCTCGCCGCCGTTCTCGGCAAAGCGCTGGCGTGCCAGCTTCACCGCCGTGCGGACATAGTCCACATCGCCGAGGTAGTCCTGCCAGTAGAAATTGTTGGCCGCATCGGTCTCAGACACCGTGCCGCGGCTGGCAGACTGGAGTTCATATATGTGGTCGCCGTCCTTGTCCACGCCGGAGAGCGCCTCGTTCACCACATCCCAGGAGGTCACGTAGCCACCGCAGGCTTTCATCATGCCGGTGATCCACTGATCCATGGCCCACGTCAGCGTGTCCTTCTTCTCCTCGTCGGTCAGTTCAACCTTGTTGGTCTTTTCCATGACACCCCAGTGGATGTCTGCGAAATAGTAGTCCACTGCCGTTTTCGTGACGTTCAGGTTGAAGGCGATGGACTTCATGCCGTCGCCGTCGGAGGGAATGGTGCCCTGTGCCTCATACTTCTTCCACTCGGTGGTGAAGTTCGGGTTCGAAGGCAGACACTGCCAGTGCTTGTATGCTCCCGGTTCGCCGTGGCACTGAGTGGAACAGGTGGCGTCGGCAGAAGCCTTGTAGTAGAACGAGATGGTGTACTGCTCGCCGGCCTCCCATGCCTTGTCGGGGGTATAGATGAAGAACTGGGTGTCCCAATCGTTGGCGGGATTGTCCACGGAGTGGATCACGATGCAGTTCTTTCCGTCCGGTCCTCCGGAAATCGGTTCTCCCGGCTTGTCGCTCTGTCCGCTCTCCCTTACCACGAAGTTGTCCATCGACTTGCCGCTTTCCATCTCGCCGTTGGTGAGGTAGTCCTTGAACACCTCCATCACGGGAGCTTCCGAGTGGGTAATCTGCACATCCTTGATATAGACGGTGCCGACGAACTGGCCGGTCTGGCAGAGCACGAAGCCGCCGTCGTTGAGCGACGTAAACTCCTTCTCAAGCTCTTGCCATTCGGTATTGAAAGAGAACGAACCTTTAGCCTGCGTTCCTGCCCCCCAACCGCCGACAATCCAGTCCATAGAACCTTCGCCGGTAGCCTTGACGGTCATCTTCAGTTTATAGGTGCTTCCCGTGACCGTAGGCAGTCCGTCGGCCACATGATACTGCACCGTCCAGTTGGCAACCGCTTCGGCATTGTCAATCTGGAGTGCCCCTTCCACCGTGTTGATGGTGGGCGTGGTTCCCTGTGCCCAGAACTGGTAGGCGGAAGCCTTGCTATAGTCCTTTTCGTAGTCCACCTTGTCCACCCTTGCATCGGGGTCTACCTCAATCTCCTTGGCGGCGATGAGGCTGTTGAGGTACTTGTTGTTCTGCTGCGAGTGCCAGGCCAGCGTGTGTCCGTAGATGCTCATTCCGTTGGCCTTCGCACTGTTGATGAAGCTCTCTACCGTGCCGAAGCTCATGGTGCCGTCGTCCGACACGCACGAGGCATACTTCATGGCATTGCCCGCCGTCATCTCGTCGTAGTTGGAGTTGGCCAGACGGGTCACCAGACCGTCCGCACTGTAGTCGGCAGCCGCCAGAGCCACGCCCAACTTGAAGTTGGGGTGCTCCGACCGGTTGACGTAGGTCTTCAGTGCGTCGTAGTCTGCAAGATATTCCATTCCTGCGATAGAGGATGGCTTTTCGAAAGCATAGCTCAGTTTGTCGTCGTCGACACACGAAGTGGCGAGGGCGGCAACAGCCAGCAGCGTTGCTCCTAAAATCTTGTTTTCGTGTTTCATACTTTTCTTGTTGTTTTAATCAGAAAACTAATTACTTTTCGAAGGCGAACCATTCGGACTTCACGCCACGGTCGCGGACTACCAGCGTGTCCTTGCTGGCACACTTGATGCCGCTGTACTCCACGGTGTAGTCGAGGTAGAGCACGTCGCGGTCCTTGCCGCCCCAGCTGTTCTTGTCGCCCTTTTCGGCATACTGGCCCGAACCGGAAATCTTCACTCCGTCCACGTTCGACGATACGGAGCAGGTGCCGTTGCCGTCGAAATCGAGTTTCAGGAAGCAGTCCACGTTGTTGCCGTCATTGTCCTTGGTGGGACGTGCCCACTGCACCGAGTTGATGCCGAGGGTGGTGAACTGGTTCAGCACCACTTCATCCTTCTCCACGTAGCCCGTATGGCGCACCACGGTGCCGGTCTTGCTGCCGGAATAGGTGTCGACCCCACGGCGCAGGTAGTTGGCCTGATACTTGCTGATGTACTTCACCGCATAGAGCACGTAGTTCTTCGGAGCGGTCTCCCAGTCGTCGAGGTTGGTCAGCGACGGATTCTCGACACCCTCCTTGGGCTTGCCGGAGAGGATGCTGTCCACACCCACCACGCTCACCATCTTCACCGGAATGACATAGTTGAGTTCCGTGGCCTTGGGGTCGTTGAAGAACGCATCCGTCAACTGTACCGTCACGCCGCCGATGACCTTTCCCTTCGGAATGACAATCTGGTTGGCTGCGAGGGTGTAGTAGTCGGAAGGCATGGGCACCACCGACTTGTCCGTGTCCTTGAACTTCATGCCGTCGCAGAGCGTGTTGTCCACGGCAATCTGGATGGTCACATCCCGCTTGTTGTCATAGACACCGCCCATCGTGGCGACAATCTGGCACTGGTGGTTGTTGTCCAACTGGGTATCATACTCCGGGTCTTCCCCCAGCGTAATGGTACGGATAGGGTTCTGCTCCCCCTGATAAGCGAAGTAGGTTGTCGAGTATTCGAAGTCGGGGAACTCCCAATCGCCGTTCTTGCAGGACGTAGCGGCCACGGCCAGTGCGCCCAGGGCAACCATTACTTTGATATTGTTCATTTTCATTGTCGTTCAGTTTTTACTAATATTGTCATTACTTACCATCCCTTGTTCTGCTGGAGCTGGTCAAACTTCAGGGTCTCGCTGTAAGGAATCGGTCCCCAATACATATAGTCCTTGTAGTTGCGCGTCTCCACGTCCACCACCTGATAGGTGGCCGGGTCGCCGGTAATCTTCATGCCCTTGACGGTCTCGTTGAGGTCGGCCTTCCAGCGGCGGAGATCCCAGAAACGGTAGCCTTCGAAGCAAAGCTCCAGACGGCGCTCGTTGCGGATGAGCGTGCGCATCTGATCCTTGCTGCCGGAACACGTTGTCAGATAGGGGTCTTCCGTGTTGGCACAGATGCCGGCACGCTCGCGGATGGCCTTGATGACCTCCACTGCCGAGAATCCGGCATTCTTGGCCGTCGGTCCCCACGCCTCGTTGGCGGCCTCAGCAAAACCGAGGAAGAACTCGGTGTAGCGCATGAGGGGCTTCATGTGGTGCTTGCCCTGTGTGGCGGTGGGGTCGCAGTTCACGTCCGGGTTGAGGAGCTTGCGCAGATAGTAGCCCGTGCGGGTGGACTCGCCGTCCTTCTTGTTCATGGCGTTGTTGTCCGTGCCGTCCGCAGCGGTCACGATTTCCTTGCCGCTGAGCTGCGACTTGTTCACCACGATGAACTTGGCCAGACGCGGATCGCGGTCGGTGTACGGATCCTGGGAATTATAGCCGGAATTGGCGTGGCCGATAGGATAGCCGTTGGCCATCGGGAAGGCATCCACCAAGTTCTGCGAAGGATTGATGCGTCCGTCGCCGAACAGCGTCGGCGGGAAGTTGTCGGCCTCCATGCTGGAGCTTTCTCCGGCATTGGTACGCCACAACCACTCCTTGGTGTTCTCGCCGTTGGCCAGATTCTTCAGGGCGTTGGCATCGGTGTACCAGTCGTCGCCGTTCGGATCCATCTGCGAGATGGGGTCGTTGCCCAGGAACTTCAGCACTTGGGCCATGGCGTTGGCAGCCTGTTCCCACGTGATGCCGGAACCCTCGGCAAAGGCCGGGCTGGCAGCCAGCAGGTAAGCCTGGGCGCGCACGGCCAGTGCGGTGCGGGCACCCATGCGGTTCTTGGCCGTCACGCCGAACACGCGGTTGTACTGCGAGGCAGAAGCCCCGAGCTGCCGGTATTTGGCCGGAACGTCAGCGTCGCCGTTCACGTCGCCGTACTCGTCGGGCAGCAGCTCCACAGCCTTGTTCACGTCTGCGTCAATCTGTGCGATGCACTCCTTGAAGGTGTTGCGCGGCAGGTTGAACTCGGAGTTCACCGTCTCCGGCTCGGTCAGGATGGGGATGCCCAGCAGTTGGCCGTCGTCCGTCCATCCGGCGTGTGCGCGGAGCAGATGGTACATATAGAGGGCGCGCATTCCGTAGGCATCGCCGAGGAAACGCATCTTGTAGAGTTTCGAGGCGGTCTCGTCGGCAGCCCAGGCCACTTCCTCCGCCGTCTGGATGAACAGGTTGATGTACTGCATCGAGGCACGCAGACGCTGCCACTGGTCGAGCGGATTGTTGTCCTTGCGCCAGGCTCCGCCGGCAATCTTGAGGAAGCTGTTCTCCACATTGTTGGAAACCGCATCGTCGGTAGCGGGTTCCGACCAAGGATAGTCCGTGCCGCCGTTGCCCACAGGATTACTGATGTAGGCGTGTGCCAGCAGTCCGGCAGCCCAGGCGGGCATATCCTTCAGGTCTTCCGCGTCCTTGAAGTTCTCGGGAGCCGGGCTGAACAGGTCGTCGCAGCTGGTCAACGAGAGCATCATCGGGACTATCATTGTTGAAAGTATGGCTACTTTTTTGAATGTTTTCATCTTTCCTATGATTTATGAGTTACTAATTAGAACGAAGCCTTGAAGCCGATGTTGTAGGAGCGCGTCTGAGGACTGCTGCCGATGTTCATCTCCAGAATCTTGCGTTCCTTGGCAATGGTCAGCAGGTTGCTTCCGCCCACATACACATCGAGGCCGCGGATGAACGTTCCCTCGAAGAGGCTTTCCGGCAGGGTATAGGTCACCTGTACACGGGAGAGCTTGAACTGGTCGGTGCTGTAGAGCCAGTAGTCCGAATAGCGGAGATTGTTCTCGGCGTTGCCGGTGGTCAGTCGGGGGTAAGTGGCGGTGGCAGCCGTCTCGGGGGTCCAGGCGTTGCGGACCACTTCCGAGTACTTGGCGGTGCCGCTGATCCACCAGTAGGAGCTGTTCTTCATGCCGTATCCGCCGAGCAGGAGATCGCCCATGGCGAAGAACGTGAAGTTCTTCCATTTTGCGGTGAGGTTCAGTCCCATGCGGAACGGATTGTCCCAACGTCCGAGGAACACCTTGTCGTTGTCGTCAATCTTGCCGTCGTTGTTCTGGTCGATGTACTTGATGTCGCCGGGCTTCACGTCGCCGAAGGTCTGCTCGGGAGCCGCGTCGATTTCCTCCTGTGACTGGAAGAGACCGTCGCTCTGGAGGCCCCAGAGTCCGTTCAGCGGGCGGCCGATGGCGGAGAGGTAGTCATACTCGATGTTCTCGTCGCGCTTGTCGGCGGTGCTCTTGAACCACATTCCGCTGACACCGAGCGTCAGGTCCACCTGTCCGACCTTCTTGTTCCCGTAGACGCTGAAGTCGAAACCGACGCGCTTGTCAATGTTGTAGTTGACGTAGGGAATGATGGAGGAGGTGGGGTAGCCCGTCTGGGTGAAGTAGTTGGGGAAGAGCGAGCTGACGCGTGCCAGCATGCCGTCCATCTTGCTGGTGAAGAAATTCAGGTCGAAGGTGATGAGCTTGTTCCACAGCGAGCCGCGCAGTCCTACGGAGAACTCCTTGCGCTTCACGAACGTCAGGTCGTAGTTGTCGCCGCGCTGGAACTCCGTGGCCGATCCGCCTTCGAGGTCGCCCCACGAATACCAGCCGCCGGTCTGCAGGATGGTCTTGTACATGAAGTAGCCGTCTTCATTGTCGTCGGCCGTGATGTCGATGTCCTGGCTGATGATGCCGCCGGACACGTTCAGCATCAGGTCGTCCACGAAGGTGTCCTTCAGCAAGTCCTTGGTCGGACGCCAGCCCAGGGTCAGCGTGGGCGAGAAGGCGGAACGCTTGCCCTCGGGCAGCTTGGTCGAATACGGCATGGCTGCGCTGAAGTCGACGTAGTACTTGTGGTCGTAGTTGTACGACAGTTGCAGGCCGAGGTTGGCGTTGGTGGTGCGGTGGTAATGGCCGTTGCGCTGGGTCTGCCAGGCGTTGGCGAGTGCCATCGCGAACACGTTGTGCACGCCGTCGAAGGTGCGTGTCCAGTCAAACTGTCCGCTGACGTTGTAGGTGTAGCGGTAGGAGGTGTTGCTGATGTACTGCTCGCCGGTCTTCTTGTCCTCCCCGTACTGGGTGATGGAGGCAATCATGTCGGGACCGTTGTAGTTGGTCCAGGTGGGCGAGAAGGTGGCATAGTCGTTGCTGTAACCCTGGTTGTAAGTGGAAGCATAGTCAATGCCGTACTTGGCACGGAACATCAGTCCCTCGGTCAGCTTGGCGAGGTTCACGTCGAACTCGGTGTTGAACTGGAACTGGCGGCTCACATAGGTGTTGTTGCCGGCAGCAAAGGCATCTGCATAGGGGTTGGTGGGGTTCGACTGCGTACCGCCGAAGAAGTAGCCGCCCTGCAGATAGTTACTGTTCATGACCGTGCCGAGCGAAGTGGCGTCTGTGGCCTCGATGTAGCTGATGGGAATCAGCGGAGCGACGAGGTGCGGACGCAACGAGGCGGCATCGCTCCACCAGCTGGTCTTTGCGGAATAGGAATCGTAGAAGGTCACGTTGGCGTCGGCCTTGGCGGTCAGCCAGTCGTTGAACTTCACGTCCATGTTGCCGCGCACGAAGAAGCGGCTGACGTAGTTGTCCTTGGTATTGCCCACTTTCAGCAGGTCGTTGGTGCGGTTGTAGCCGACCGTCGTGTAGTACTTGATGCGCTCCGTACCGCCGGTCACCTCGAAGATGCCCTCGTAGCGCGTCGTGAAGTCGCGCCGGTACTGGCTGTCGTACATGTCGAAGTCCGGATAGCGGTAAGGGTTCTTCCCCGAGGCGTAGTTGTAGATGTCCTCGTCCGAGTAGTTCTTTGCCAGTCCGTCGTTGACACGGGCCTGGTTGTAGTAGCTCATGTATTCGGCGGAACCCAGATACTTCGGGAACGAAATCGGAGTGGCGATGCTCACGTCGGCATGGGCGTTGATGCGGAGGTCGCCCAGCTGTCCGCGCTTGGTGGTAATCTGCAGCACGCCCTTTGCGGCACGCGGGCCGTAGAGCACCACGGCAGCGGAACCCTTGAGGAGCGTGATCTGGTCGATTTCCTGCGGCAGCACGTTGTTCGCGTCGCGCACCATGCCGTCCACCACCACCAGATAGTCGCCGTAGCCCCAGAGACCCTGGTTGACACCGCCGACTACATTCGAGATGTACTCGGTGCTGCTGGTGGAATAGTTCTTCTTGGCCATCTCCTTCATGTCAATCACGGACACACCGCCCATCAGGTCTTGTTTGTCGACGGCGCGGAATGCCACTTGCACCTTGTTGTCGAGCGTGTCGGTTTCTGTCTCCTGGGCAAAAACGCCTGCGGGACCGGCCACCAACGCTGCGCACAACGCAAGTCCTTTATATATATGTCTCATTTGTTGTTCAGTTTAATCATTAATATTACCTTTACCAACCAGGATTCTGGCCGAATTCAGGATACATCGTGACATCGTCGGTACGGAAAGGCAACCAATAGTGCTTGGCCGAGAGGTTTCGGGTCACGAGCACTTCCTGGCCGAAATTGACAACGGCGTTGTCCTTCGGGGTGTCCGTACTGAACTCCGCGTTCGGGTCGCGGTCGAATACCTGTTTCGTCTTGATGTTGTAAGGATAAACGTTCAGGAGTTTCCAGCGGCGCAGGTCGTTGAAGCGGTGTCCCTCGAAGGACAGCTCCACGGCGCGCTCGCGGCGCACTTCGTTCATGAACTGGTCCACGTTGCCCGTGTACTTGGCGGCAACATGAGCCACGCCGGCACGGTCGCGGATGACGTTGACGGCATCCTCGGCAGTGAGCGCACAGGTGGAAGCCTTGGCCGTTGCGCTGCCGTAGCCCTCGGCCACCGACTCGGCGTAGAGCAGGTAGACTTCGGCCAGACGCAGCCACGAGAGGTGCATGTGGAAGCCCCATCCGTAGTCGTTGTCGGCCAAGTTGGCTCCGATGGGAATGAACTTGTAGTTCAGGTAGCCGGAGCGGGAGGTCGACTTCGGGTCGCTCACGCCGTTGCCGCCGTTGTAGAAGTTGGCAAACTCGTAGGGCGCATACTTTGCGTCGGCCACGTTCTTGATCATCCGCACGCCGTCGTACACGATGTCGTGGTAGAAGCGCGGGTCGCGGTCTTTCCACGGATGGCTCTCGTCGAATCCGGAAGCGGCGTTGACCGTTCCGTCCTCGTTGTAGAGGGGTTCGCCGTTGGCCATTCCGTAGTAGTTGACGTAGTTGGCGGTGGGGCAAAGGATGATGCCGTCGCCGTTACAGATGGCGGAAATCTGGTAGGAGTTCATCTGCCGCCAGTAGGAGTCGGCTCCATAGGTCGGGCTGCGCATGATGGCCTCGGTGCTGCCGGGCATCAGGAAGTCCTTGCGCTCATAGAACAAGCGGCTGTAGTCGGCAAAGTCCACGAGCTTGTACTGGCACTGTCCGTTTTCGACCATGGCCAGCACCTGGCCGAGTGCGTCGGCAGCCGTCTTGCAGTAGGCGGCATCGTAGGTGCGCACGTTGTTGTCCGTGCCGTTCACCATGAGCGGGCTGCCGGCATAGAGGGCGGCCTTGCCGAGATAGGAGAGTGCCCATATCTTGTTGGGACGGAAGGCATTGTTGCCCTTGGTCGGGCGGCCCGTCTCGGTGTCGTCCCAGTCCACGGGGAGCAGCTCTGCGGCAGCGCGGAAGTCGGCAATCATGTGGTCGGCACATTCCTGATAGCTCATGCGCGGCAATTTGAACTGCTCGTTCGGGTTGAGGGGTTCGGTCATGTAGGGCAGGCCTCCCCAGTAGGTGGTCAGCTCGAAATAGAACCAGGCGCGGAAGAAGAGCAACTGCCCCTTGATGAAGTTGCGCTGTTCCTGCGTGGCGTCGGTGAGCAGTCCGTCTTCCAGGGCCTGCAGACCGATGTTGGCCTGACGGATGGCGTACCAGCCGCCGCCCCAGAGTGACTTGCTGAAACGGTCGCCGCTGACACTCCAGTCGCGGTCCAGGAACGTAGTGCCGTTCTTGCCGGAGCCGTAGAGGAAGTCGCGGTAGGAACCCTTGTCGACGGAATAGCCGGCCAGATATTCTCCGGCACCCGTGGTGATGATCTCGTCTTCGCCCCAGTTGAAGGAGCTTACCCAGTAGTGTTTGGCCACATCGGGAATGACGCTGTACATCACCTCGACGTACCCCTGGAAATTCTTGAAGTTCTTGAAGGCGTCTTCCTTCGACAGCACGGTCTGCTCGTCGCGCTCGAGATAGTCGGTGCAGGAGCTGAGTCCGAACATCAGGCAGAAAACGACGCCAAGGACATATATAAATGTTTTCTTCATTTTCTTTGCGTTTTAGAGTGTGATTTTAAGACCTAAGTTGAAACGCTTCTGCGTGGGATAGGCACTCCATCCGCCGGTGTTGGACTCGCGGTCGTCCGGCATATCGGTCCAGAGGGCGAGGTTGTTGCCGTTGATGAAGACCTTCAGGCTCTGCAGTTTCATGGCTTGAAGCCATTTCTCCTTGGAGAAGGTGTAGGAGATTTCCGCGTACTTCAGTCGGAGGTAGGAACCGTCGAACATGAAGCGCGTGCCGTTGGTGTAGGGGCTCTTCTGGGTCAGCCAGCGAGGCAGGGGCACGTCGCCGTCGTGGTTGTCCTTGGTCCAGTAGCTGCCCTCGTGGTAGGCCGTGTTGCGTGTGCCGCCGAGGCTGCTGAGACTTACCGAGCGCGACACGTTATTCGTGCCGTAGAACTGCACGAAAGCCGAGAATCCCTTGTAGTCGACACCGATCTGGAAGTTGCAGGTGTTCTGCGGAATGCTGGTGAAGCCGTAGGGGATGTTGTCGTTGGAGGTAATCTTTCCGTCGCCGTCGAAGTCGAGGATGATGTAGTTTCCGGGCATACGCTCGTCGTCGTTCTGGTCGTGGGCGGTGCTGCCGTAGAGTTCATCCCAGTTGTTGTAGTAGCCTTTGTCCACGTAGCAGTAGGTCTGTCCGATGCCCTTGCCGGCCTGCTTCTGGTATTCGGGCTTCAGCTCGGGGTCGTCGCGGTCGATGATTTCGCTCTTGGCGTGGGTGAACGAGACGTTACCCCAGAGACGCCAGTCCTTGTTGAGCTGCTTGTTGAAGCGGAGGTCGAGTTCGTAACCCTTGCTGTCCACCTTACCCTTGTTGACCGTCGGTGCGTTGCCGCCGAAATAGGAGGGCACGGCGCGGCTGTCGCCGGCAATCAGGATGTCGGAACGCTTCTCGCTGAAGTAGTCGAACGAACCGGTGATGAGTCCGCCGAAGAATCCGAAGTCGGCAGCCACGTCGAGCTTCTTGGCCTTCTCCCAGTGGAGGTCGGCGTTGCCGAACTGCGTCTGCTGCCACCAGGTGTAGGGGCTGGTTGCCGGAGACACACCGGTAGTGGCCTGATGGTAGGAGCCGGAGTTGGTCCAGCGGTCCATGTAGAGCCAGCGTCCGCTCGACACCTGGTCGTCACCGATTTCGCCGTAGGAGGCGCGGAACTTCAGCATGTCGATGATGTGCTTTTCGCGGAGGGTCTTCATGAACTTCTCCTCACTGATGGTCCATCCGATGGCTCCGGAGTTGAAGAAGGCGAAGCGGTTGTCGGCGGAGAACAGCTCCGATCCGTTGTAGGCTCCGTTGTACTCGATCATGTACTTGTGGGCGTAGTCGTAGGTGGCGCGGAACACCCAGTTCTCGCGGTAGTAGGGCTGCATGCTTCCGGTGGCGTACTGCTCGCGGTTGAAGTTGCCCATGGCCCCCACGTTGTGCTGGCCGAACTGACGCTGCCAGTTGAGCTGTGCAGAGTAGTTGATGCGGCGGTAGGACGACCAGTCGTTGACGGAACCGGAACTGGTCTTCCAGGCCATGTTGTTCTTGTAGTCGAACTTGTAGTTCTTGTCGGTGGTCATGTTGGTGATGATCTCGCCGGTGTCGGGGTCAATCCACTGGGTGGGGTCCGACTCCCAGTCGGTGGTGTCGTCAATGCCGCGGCCCGACTCGGCGAAGGCGTTGTCGAAAGCCAGACGCACCTGTGCGCGCAAGCCCTTGGTGATGAAGCCGAGGTCCTGGTCCAGCGTGAAGTCCGTGTTCAGGCGGTCGTTGGTGGTGTAGCCGATACCGTTGACGATGAGGTCCATCATAGAGTTGGTGGCCGCCTGGTCGGGGTTCGGTGCATAGTAGCCATACGTACCATTACTATATATAGGACGGAAAGCGTCCGGCGAAATGCCGTAGAAGGCCGACCACACCAGGTTCTCGTACTGTCCCTGCGTGGCCTTCTTCACGGCGTGCGAACCGGAGAGGTTGACGTGCAGCTGGGTGGTCTTGGTGAGGTTGAAGTCCAGGTTGCTGCGGACGTTGACGCGGTCGTAGGCGAAGCCCGGCTGGTAGCCGCGCATGGCGGGCATCTTCTTGTAGATGTCGCCTTCGTGGGCGTAGTCGACACTGGCGAAATACTTGGCGAACTTCGTACCGCCGGAAATGTTCACGTTGGCCTGATACGAAACGGCGACGTCCTTCAGCAATTCGTCGACCCAGTTCACGTTAGGATAGCGTTCGAACTCCTCCTGGTTGGCAGGATTGCGGTATTTGTTGATGCGGTCGCGCGTCAGATAGTAGGACCAGGATTCGGGCCGCCAAGGCAGCTCCGACTCGATGACGTCGTTGCGCAGGCTCAGCGCATCGTAGGCATCCATCATGTCGGGGAGCTTGGAGTAGCTCTTCAGCGTGGTGCTGGCACTGACGTTGACCGTGGCCTTGCCCTCCTCACCGCGCTTGGTGGTAATCAGGATGACACCGTTTGCACCACGCACACCGAACACGGCGGTGGCCGATGCATCCTTCAGCACGGAGATGGTGGCCACGGAGTTGATGTCGACGCTCGACATGGGGCGTTCGATGCCGTCCACCAGTATCAGCGGAGAGCTGTTGTTCCACGACGTGACACCGCGGATGGTGATGGTCGGGTCTTCCTCACCGGGCTGTCCGGTGGTCTGCATGGTGACGACACCGGGCAGGTTGCCGGCCAGGGCCTGTCCCAGACTGGTCACACCGCCGGTACGCTCCAGCACCTTGGCCGTGGTCTGCGTGATGGCACCGACCACAGACTCTTTCTTCTGCTGGCCGAAGCCCACGACAACCACTTCCTGCAGGGCGTTGTCGTCGGACAGCTCGATGCGCAGGTTGCGCTGCTTGCCGACCTTCACGCTTCTGGAAGTCATGCCGACATAGGAGATTTCCAGCACGGAAGACTCCGAAGGCACGTTGATGGAGAAATTGCCGTCGAAGTCCGTCACCGTACCCGAACTGGCATCTCCCTTGATTCTCACTGTGGCTCCGATGAGACCTTCACCGGAACCGTCCACGATCGTACCCTTGACCGCAATCACCCCCCCCTGTTGGGCAAACGCGCCCACAGCGAAGAGCATCAGCATCGCAATCAAAGTAAACGAGCGTTTCATGTTCAACACTTGTTTAATCATGTTCTTTCATTTTTGATTGATATTTGTCTTAGGTTGCTGAATTTTCTGTTAAAACCCGATTGCAAAAGTACACACTTTTTTGCAATTCCGCTTTGTTTCATGTAACATTCTTTTTGTTTTCTTGCTCAAAATGGCAAAAAACTGCGAAAAACGACCCAAAAGTACACAAAAAAGGCCGATTCGTCCCTCGTTTTCCCCCGACTTCCCCCTACCCCGCCGTTGGCACAAAAAATCCACTGGCTCGGCAGGAAAAAATATTTCTCTGGGCAGAGAAAAAAAATTTCCTGCCCAGCGCGTTGAAATTTTCCGGGCAGAGAGAAACCATTTCCACGGAAAAAGTGTATTTTTGCATCCGGTAAACAAAAAAAACGGAAGATTCGTCCTATGATTTACACTGACCGCCGCATCGTCCTCACCCTGCTCCTCGCAGGATGTTGCCTCTTCGGACTGCTGTTCGTGCCCGGCGACAACACCCGGAGCGCAGACCGTCCGCCGCGCGAGGAAGCCCGGGAACCGGTGCGGCCACAGTACCCACGGCAGAAACGGTCGCCCTACTACCGGACGGAGGGACGAAGGGCGGAGACCTTCGTCTTCGACCCCAACACGGCCGACTCCACCCAACTGCTCCGTCTGGGTCTGCGTCCGTGGCAGGTGCGCAATATATATAAGTACCGCGCGCGAGGGGGAATCTACCAGAGCAAGGAAGACTTCGCCAACCTCTACGGACTGACCGTCAAGGACTATCGGCGGCTGGAGCCTTACATCCGCATCTCGCCGGACTTCCTGCCGGCCACGACGCTGAGGGGCAGACGGGGCAGTGCGCGCGACACCGTGCAGCAACCGCGCGACACGGTGGCGTGGCCGCAGAAACTGGAGGAAGGACAGCACGTCGTGCTCAACACGGCCAGCAAGGCCACCCTGCGCAAGGTGCCCGGCATCGGCCATTACTTTGCCGCGGAAATCCTGCGCCACGGCGAATGGCTGGGCGGCTACGTCAGCGTAGACCAGTTGGACGAAATCTCGGACTTCCCCACAGAGACGAAGAAATACTTCATTGTCCGCGGAGCCACCCCGAAGAAACTGAACCTCAACAAGCTGACGCTGGACGGCCTGCGCCGCCACCCCTACATCAACTTCTATCAAGCCAAGGCCATCCTCGACTACCGCCGGATGTACGGCAGGCTGGAGAACATCCAGGAGCTGGGGCTGCTGCCGGCCTTCAGCGAACGCGACCTGAAACGGCTGGCCCCGTATGTGGAGTTCTGAAGCCGCCCCCTTTGGCTTACGCATAAAAACAACGTGTCCCGACTTCACAGCCGGGGCACGATAATCGGTATTAGCCTTTCTTAAGGTAAAAAGATTGTATTCAGGATAACGCTTGCAAAGATAAGGTTTTTTTTTCATTCGTGCAATTTTTTTAGGAAATAAAAACAAAAAATCTTTTTTTCCTTTGTATTTCGCTCGCTTATTTGTACCTTTGGACTCAAAATACAGAAAAGCAACATTATGACAGAAGTGAAGACCACACCCGAGAACGGGGAAAAGAAAAGCATCAGCTTCGTAGAACAGTTCGTGGAAGAAGACCTGGCAGCAGGCAAGAACGGGGGACGCATACAGACGCGCTTCCCACCGGAACCCAACGGATACATCCATATCGGGCACGCCAAAGCCATCTGCATGGACTTCGGTGTGGCAGAGAAATACAACGGAGTCTGCAACCTCCGCTTCGACGACACCAACCCCACCAAGGAGAACACGGAATACGTAGAGAACATCATGAACGACATCCGGTGGCTCGGCTTCCAGTGGGGGAACGTCTACTACGCCTCCGACTATTTCGACAAGCTCTGGGACTTCGCCCTCTGGCTCATCGGGAAGGGACTGGCCTACGTGGACGAGCAGACCTCGGAACAGATTGCCGAGCAGAAGGGCACGCCGACCCAGCCGGGACAGGCCAGCCCCTTCCGCGACCGCCCCGTGGAGGAGAACCTCCGCCTGTTCAAGCTGATGAACACGCCGGAGGCCGTGGAAGGATCGATGGTGCTGCGCGCCAAACTCGACATGGCCAACCCGAACATGCACTTCCGCGACCCCATCATCTACCGCATCATCCACATTCCCCACCACAGGACGGGAACCGAGTGGCACGCCTACCCCATGTACGACTTCGCACACGGACAGAGCGACTATTTCGAAGGGGTCACCCACTCCATCTGCACGCTGGAGTTCGTGCCGCACCGCCCGCTCTACGACAAGTTCGTGGACTTCCTCCAGGAAAAGGAAGGGCAGCACGACTACCGTCCGCGACAGATTGAGTTCAACCGCCTGAACCTCACCTACTCCGTCATGTCGAAGCGCAAGCTCAAGGCCCTGGTCGACGAGCAGCTCGTCCGCGGATGGGACGACCCCCGGATGCCCACCGTATGCGGTATGCGCCGCCGCGGCTATTCGGCACAGAGCATCCGCAACTTCATCGACTCCATCGGCTACACCAAGTTTGACGCACTCAACGACTACGCGCTCCTCGAAGCCGCCGTCCGCGAAGACCTCAACAAGAAAGCCTGCCGCGTGTCGGCCGTAATCAACCCCGTCAAGCTCATCATCACCAACTACCCGGAGGGACAGACCGAAGACCTCGTGGCCGTCAACAACCCCGAGAACGAGGCCGACGGCACACACACCATCACCTTCAGCCGCGAGCTTTGGATCGAGCGCGACGACTTCATGGAGAATGCTCCCAGCAAGTTCTTCCGCATGACCCCGGGCAAGGAGGTGCGCCTGAAGAACGCCTACATCGTCACCTGCACCGGATGCAAGAAGAACGCCGAGGGAGACATCGAGGAAATCTACGCCACCTACGACCCGGAGAGCCGCAGCGGAATGGCCGGAGCCGACCGCAAGGTCAAGGGCACGCTCCACTGGGTCAGCACCGGACACTGCATCCAGGCCGAGGTGAGACTCTACGACCGCCTGTTCTCCGTGGAGAATCCCGGAGCCGACGAGCGCGATTTCCGCGAGCTGCTCAACCCGGAGTCGCTCACCGTGCTCCGCAACTGCTACGTGGAACAGTACCTCGAAGAGAAGAAGCCCGGCGACTTCCTGCAGTTCCAGCGCATCGGCTACTTCACGCCCGACGCAGACTCGACACCCGGACACCCCGTGTTCAACCGGACGGTCGGACTGAAAGACAACTGGGCCAAGAAAAACAAATAATCACCCGAACAATAAAAAACACCATGTTCTTAGCTGACGACAAATACTTCAACGACCCGGAGTTCCGGCAAATGCTCAAGACCTACGAGGAGGGCGTGGAAAAAGGAACGCCGCCCTTTCTGGATGCAGACGACCTCACCGACATTGCAGACTACTACCGCATGACCAACCAACCGGCAATGGCCCGGGCGACGGTGGACCGGGCACTCGAACTGTTCCCGCACGCCACACTGCCGAACGTGTTCATGGCACGGAGCACGCTGATGAACGATGAGCCGGAAAAGGCAGAACACTACGTCAGCATGATTGAGGACCAGAACGACCCCGACTGCATCTGTATGCGGGCCGAGATTCTGCTGTACGACTTCATGCCCGAAGAGGCCGAAGAGCTGCTCTCCGACTACTACGACGGACTGGAGGACGACGACACAGGATGGTTCATCAAGGACGTGGTGAACCTGTGCCTCGACCACGATGAGGCCGATATGGCCTACGACTGGCTGAAGAAATACCACGACAAGAAGGACGACGACTATCAGGAACTGCGGGGACGGACATTCTTCGGCCTCGGGAAGTTCAAGGAATGTGAGAAGCTGTTCGGCAAACTCACCGACCGGAATCCCTTCGAGAAGAAATACTGGAAATTGCTGGCGGACTCCCAGCTCGCACTGGACAAGCCGGAAGCGGCCCTCTCCAGCAGCGAATACGCCATCGCCATAGACCCCGATGACCCTACGGCACTGAACCTCAAGGCATACTCCCTGATGCGGCTGCAGAACTGGGAACAGGCCGCCCATTTCTACAAGCTGGCCATCCGACGGCTGCCGACCGCGTGTGCCCCCTACATCAGCCTCGCCACCTGCCTCGTCGGTCTCCGCAAGTTCGAGGAGACGATGTACTGGCTGGAGGAAGCCCTGGTGGAAACGGACGATTTCTTGGATTACGCCGGATCCATCTATTACCACATGGCCTTGTGCCACGGTGCGCTGGGCGGCGTGGAAGAGGCCAAAATCATGTTGGACAAGGCGGAGGAAAACCTTTTCGACAAGGTCGACATCTACGTGGCGAGAGGCCACATCCTGCAAATCGACAAGGACTACAAGGCGGCAGACCGGTTCTTCGCCAAAGCACTGGAGCTGGCCGCGTCGTCCATCGAAGTCCTCGTGCGCATCGCCACTTCCATGACCGAATGTAAACGCTACAAGGAATGTCTCGCACTGCTGAAAGACCGGCTGCCCGTCATGGACGAGGAGTGCAAGGACGGGCTGTCGCTGATGGCACTCTGCTGCCTGCACCTCCGTCAGAAGGAGGACTTCCTCCACTACCTGC
Source organism: Oscillibacter sp. MSJ-31 (assembly GCA_963651005.1). Classification (GTDB taxonomy): domain Bacteria; phylum Bacteroidota; class Bacteroidia; order Bacteroidales; family Bacteroidaceae; genus Prevotella. The sequence continues at coordinate 10,438 of CAVJNH010000001.1, read as the reverse complement.
GCCTTGCCGCCGACCGGAACCCCACCGAGCTTCGCGAGATGCTCGGCTCCTATTTCCCCGAGAACATGGCCGCAAAGGACTACTATACTTACGCCTATCAGAACATCCATAAAAAAGACCGCCAGTGAACTTCATCACCTCGCTCCTCGCCAACCTCAACTACGGCACCGTCTTCTTCCTGATGTTGCTGGAGAGCACGGTCGTGCCGGTGCCGTCCGAGTTCGTGGTGACTCCGGCGGCCTACTATGCTGCCGGCGGACACATGGATGTCTTTCTCGTCATTCTGTTCGCCACGATAGGAGCCGACTGCGGAGCCTCCATCAACTATCTGGTGGCCTACTACGTCGGCCGACCCGTCATCTACCGCTTTGCCAACAGCAAGTGGGGGAAGATGTGTCTGCTCAACCAGGAGAAGGTGGAAAGGAGCGAACGCTACTTCGACCGCCACGGCATCGTGGCCACACTGACCGGACGGCTCATCCCCGGCATCCGACACCTCATCTCCATCCCTGCCGGACTTGCCAAGATGAACTACTGGAAATTTCTGCTATACACCACCATCGGAGCCGGAGTCTGGCACGCCATTCTCGCCCTGCTCGGCTGGTATCTTCATCGCATCGTGCCCGCAGAACAGCTCAACGACCGGATTGCCGAATACGCCGAATACATCAAAATCAGCATCGTAGCCCTCGTGGTGCTCGCCGCAGGCGTTCTGGCCGTGCGTGCCCTCGTCAGGAAAAAGAGACAACAACATAATATATAGCGCAAACATGATGTCAAGCAACAACAACCATCTGGTCATTATGGCAGGGGGCGTGGGCAGCCGGTTCTGGCCCATGAGCACCGTAGAGACCCCCAAGCAGTTCATCGACGTGCTGGGTGTGGGACGTTCGCTCCTGCAACTCACCAAAGACCGCTTCGCGGGTGTTGTGCCCAATGAGAACATGTGGGTGGTGACCAACCGGAAATACGCCCGTCTGGTGCAGGAGCAACTGCCGGACTTGCCGGAAGACCATATCCTCTGCGAACCGTGCCGGCGCAACACCGCGCCCTGCATCGCCTACGTCAGCTGGCGCATCAAGGCCGGCAACCCCAAGGCCAACATCGTGGTGACTCCCAGCGACCACATCGTCACCGACCCGGTGGAGTTCCGCCGCGTCGTCAGCGAGTGCCTCGTCTTCACAGCCGACAGCGACGCCATCGTCACCCTGGGCATGAAGCCCACACGCCCCGAGACGGGCTACGGCTACATCCAGGCCGACCTCTCCAGCAGTTCGCTGCGCAACAAGGAAATCTTCCGCGTGGACGCTTTCCGCGAGAAGCCCGACCTGGAGACCGCCAAGCAATACATCAAGAAGAACTACTACTTCTGGAACGCCGGCATCTTCGTCTGGAACGTCTCCACCATCGTCAACGCCTTCCGCGTCTACCAGCCCGCCCTCTCCAAGCTCTTCGAGGATCTGCTGCCCATCTACGGCACCGGGCAGGAGCAGGAGGAAATCGACCGCGTGTTCCCGGAGTGCGAGAACATTTCCGTGGACTACGCCATCATGGAGAAGGCCGAGGAAATCTTCGTGTGCCCGGCAGACTTCGGATGGAGCGACCTCGGCACGTGGGGTTCGCTGCAACAGCAGTCCAAGAAAGACATCTACGGCAACGTCTCCATCGGCAACGACATCACGCTCGTGGAGTCGCACAACTGCATCGTCCACACCATCCAGGAACGGAAAGTGGTGGTACAGGGACTCGACGGCTACATCGTGGCGGAGAACGACGGCACGCTGCTCATCTGCAAACTCGCGGACGAACAGCGCATCAAGCAGTTCTCGGAACAGGAATGAAACGGATTATTCACAAAGAAAACAAGATAAATATGGAAAACAGAAAAGTTGCACTCATCACCGGAATCACCGGACAGGACGGTTCCTATCTGGCCGAATTGCTCATTGACAAGGGCTACGAGGTGCACGGCCTGCTGCGCCGCTCGTCGTCGTTCAACACGGGCCGGATCGAACACCTCTACCTCGACGAATGGGTGCGCGACATGAAGAAGAAACGCCTGGTCAACCTCCACTGGGCCGACATGACCGACTCGTCCTCGCTCATCCGCATCATCGGCGAGACCAGACCCACTGAAATATACAACCTTGCGGCACAGAGCCACGTGAAGGTGTCGTTCGACGTGCCGGAATACACGGCCGACGTGGATGCCACCGGCGTGCTCCGGTTGCTGGAAGCCGTGCGGATCTGCGGACTGGAAAAGGACTGCCGCATCTACCAGGCCTCCACCTCGGAGCTTTTCGGCAAGGTACAGGAAGTGCCGCAGAGCGAGACCACCCCGTTCTATCCCCGTTCGCCCTACTCCGTGGCCAAGCTCTACGGCTTCTGGATTATGAAGAACTACCGCGAGTCCTATAATATGTACTGCTGCAACGGCATCCTCTTCAACCACGAGAGCGAACGCCGCGGCGAGACCTTCGTGACGCGCAAAATCACGCTGGCAGCCGCCCGCATCGCACAGGGCTATCAGGACAAGCTGTACCTCGGCAACCTCAACTCGCTCCGCGACTGGGGCTACGCCAAGGACTACGTGGAGTGTATGTGGCTCATCCTCCAGCAGCCCGAACCGGACGACTTCGTCATCGCCACCGGAGAGTACCACACCGTGCGCGAGTTTGCCACACTGGCCTTCCGCGAGGCCGGCATCGAACTGGAGTGGCGCGGAGAAGGACTGGACGAGAAGGGCTTCGACAAGAAGACCGGCAAGGTGCTCGTGGAAGTGGACCCGAAATATTTCCGTCCGGCAGAGGTCGACCAACTGCTCGGCGACCCCACCAAAGCCAAGAACACATTGGGCTGGAATCCGCAGAAGACCTCCTTCGAAGACCTCGTCCGCATCATGGTGCGCCACGACATGACCTTTGTCAAGAAGCTCTTCCTCAAAGCACAAATGCCGGAATAAGATGTTGGACAAGCACTGTAAAATCTACATCGCCGGACACCACGGGCTGGTCGGTTCGGCCATCTGGAACAACATGGAACAGCGGGGCTACCACAACCTCGTGGGGCGTAGCCACAGGGAACTGGACCTGACCGACCAGCAGGCCGTCAAGCGGTTCTTTGACGAGGAGCGTCCCGATGCCGTCGTGCTGGCCGCCGCCTTCGTCGGAGGCATCATGGCCAATTCGCTCTACCGCGCCGACTTCATCATGCAGAACATGAAGATACAATGCAACGTCATCAGCGAAGCCTACGCCCACCGGGTCAAGAAACTGCTCTTTCTGGGCTCCACCTGCATCTATCCGAAGAATGCGCCGCAGCCCATGAAGGAGGACGCGCTGCTCACGTCGCCCCTGGAATACACGAACGAGGAATACGCCATCGCGAAGATTGCCGGACTGAAGATGTGCGAGAGCTACAACCTGCAGTACGGCACCAACTACATCGCCGTGATGCCCACCAACCTGTACGGCCCCAACGACAATTTCCATTTGGAAAACAGTCACGTAATGCCGGCCATGATGCGCAAGATCTATCTGGCAAAACTCATCCACGAGGGAGACTGGAAGCGCATCGCAACAGACATGGACAAGCGTCCCGTCAACCCCACCGACAAGCTCCGTGCCCTCATCGGGGAAGGGAACGTGGACGGCAGCAACAGCCGGGAGCGCATTCTGAAAGCCCTGGAGTTCTACGGCATCTACGACAACAAGGTGGTGCTGTGGGGCACAGGCCGTCCGCTCCGCGAGTTCCTCTGGAGCGAGGACATGGCCGATGCCAGCGTCCACGTCCTGCTGAACGTCGACTTCAAGGACATCATCGGCATCGAGAACTACTCTTCGGTGTTCCTTGGCGCAAAGGCCGACGGAGCCGTCGACCGCAACAACTCGGAAGGACGCGGCGGAGCCATCCCCTCGCTCGGCGAAATCCGCAACTGCCACATCAACGTGGGGACAGGGAAGGAACTGACCATCCGCGAGCTCTCCGAACTGGTCCGGAACGCGGTCGGCTACGAAGGGGAAATCGTTTTCGACACTTCGAAACCCGACGGCACCATGCGCAAGCTCATCGACGTGTCCAAGCTCCATGCGCTGGGCTGGACGCACCGGGTGGAGATTGAAGACGGAGTACGGAAACTCTTCGAATGGTACCGGAAAAGTCTCCTGTAAACATCAACAACCAATAAACAACGAAAAGCCTATGTTCACCACTTTCGAAGAACTACAAAAGGAACTGCTGCAATGCGGAAGACGCTTCCGCATCGCGGCAGTGTGTGTCTATGACGAGGCCACAAAGTCGGCGCTGGAGCGCAGTGACCGGCTCGGACTGGCGGAAACCGTTTATGTGGACGGCGACACGCCGGAAGAAGCCGCAACCCGTGCCGTGGAAATGGTGCGCAACGGCGAGGCCGACATCCTGATGAAGGGACTGATCAACACCGACCAACTGCTGCGTGCCGTGCTCCACAAGGAACACGGTCTCCTGCCAAAGGGACGGACGCTGACGCACCTGGCCTTGGCGGAGATTCCGGCCTACCACAAGATGCTGTTCTTCAGCGATGCCGCCGTCATTCCCTACCCCACCCACGAGCAACGCATCGAACAGGTAAGGGCAGCCGTCGACGTGTGCCACGCCATGAACATCATACAGCCCCGCGTCGCCCTCATCCACTGCTCGGAAAAGCCCGGCAAGCAGTTCCCGTTCGTCGACGGCTACCGCGACATCTGCCGGATGGCCCAGGACGGATGCTTCGGCGACTGCATCGTCGACGGGCCGCTCGATGTCAAGACGGCCTGTTCCCTGCACGCCCTGCAAGCCAAAGGCATCGTCTCCCCGTTGGAGGGCGAGGCCGATGTGCTCATCCTGCCGGACATCGAAGCCGGCAATGCTTTCTACAAGGCCATGACGCTCTTTGCCGGAGCACGCACCGCCGGAATGCTTTGCGGAGCCTCCCGTCCCGTGGTCGTGCCGTCGCGCGGAGACTCCGCGGAAGCCAAGTTCAACAGCATCCTCTTCGCCGTCTCCAGTATTCACCGCTAAACCATCAAATCCTATGCGTATTCTTGTCATCAACCCCGGTTCGACTTCCACGAAAATGGCAGTCTACGACGATGAAAAGCCCATCCTGCTTCACAGCATCGCCCACTCTGCCGAAGACCTGGCACCGTTCGACAACATCATCGAGCAACAAGACTTCCGGCGCGACCTCGTCATCCGGGAACTGGAGCGCGCCGACATTCCGGTCAACTTCGATGCCGTAATCGGAAGAGGTGGTTTGGTCAAGCCCATTGCCGGAGGGGTCTATGAAATCAACGACCGCATGATCGACGACACCCTCCGCGGATGCGTCATGCACAACCACGCCTGCAACCTCGGCTGCCTCATCGCCCATGAGATTGCCGTGACCATTCCCCATTGCCGGGCCTTCATCGCCGACCCCGGTGTGGTCGACGAACTTTCCCCTCTGGCACGCATCAGCGGCAGTCCGCTCATGGACCGCATCTGCATCTGGCACGCCCTCAACCAGCGGGCCATTGCCCGACGCTACGCGCGGGGCATCGGGAAGAACTACGAAGACCTCAACCTCGTCATCTGCCATCTGGGCGGCGGCATTTCCGTGGCAGCCCACGAACACGGGAAGGCCATCGACACGAACAATGCACTGGACGGCGAGGGGCCGTTCTCGCCGGAACGCGCGGGTTCCCTGCCTGCCGCCGACCTCATCCGTCTGTGCTTCAGTGGGAAATACACCGAGAAGCAACTGCTGAAACGCATTGCCGGACAGGCCGGGCTGACCGCCCATCTCGGCACCAACAACATGAAGGAAATCCTGGAGCGCATCAAGAACGGCGACGAGCACGCCCGACTGGTCACGGATGCCATGATTTACCACACCGCCAAGCAAATCGCCGCGGAGGGAGCCGTGCTCTGCGGCAACATCGATGCCATCCTGCTGACAGGCGGCATGGCCCACAGCGACTACATCACCGGTGAGCTTCGCCGCCGCATCAGCTACCTGGCACCGGTCTACTGCTTCCCCGGCGAGAACGAGATGGAGGCGCTGGCCCTCAATGCCCTGTCCGTACTGAAAGGAACGTGCGAGGCACAGACCTACGCCTGATCCGACCGTCGGAAATAGGCATAAAAGACACTAACAAATCTTAAATTTTTCGTCCGTCTGAAACTTTGGCAGTATATTTGAAGTCTAATTCGGAAACAGATTATTCATCAAAACAGAAACAACTATGAGTACAACAACGATTATTATCCTGGTGGTAGTGGGAATCGCACTGATTCTTGTTGCCCTGTACAACAACCTCGTCAAGCTGCGCAACAACCGCACCAACGCCTTTGCCAACATCGACGTGCAGCTCAAGCAACGCTTCGACCTCATCCCGCAGCTCGTCTCGACCGTCAAAGGATACGCCACCCACGAGAAGGAACTCCTGCAGCGCGTCACCGAGGCCCGATCGGCAGCCATGGGCGCACAGACCATCAACGACAAGATACAGGCCGACAACCAACTCTCTGCCGCTTTGTCAGGTCTGAAGGTGTCGTTGGAGGCTTATCCCGACCTCAAGGCCAACCAGAACTTCCTGCAACTGCAAAACGAGATTTCCGACATCGAGAACAAGCTCGCCGCCTCGCGCCGCTACTTCAACACGGCCACCCGTGAGCTCAACAACGCCGTGCAGACCTTCCCCGGAAACGTCGTGGCCGGAATGTTCGGCTTCCACACGGAGCCTATGTTTGAAGTGGCCCAAGATCAGCGCGCCCAACTGGAGACCGCTCCTGAAATCAAATTCTAAACGGAAGCAATGAAGTACGTCGGTATCCAGACGCAAATCCAGCGCAACAATCTCTATACCGTATTGCTGCTCCTGCTGTTCCCGGCCATCCTGCTGGGAATGGTGTGGGTGTTTCTGGCCCTCATCAGCTATTTCGGCACGTACTACTATGACGAGTACGGCCAAGTGGTCAACGTCTTCGACGCGGCAGTGGTCAACGAATACTTCCTGCACGCCGCCCCTTGGGTCATCGGCGGTGTGGCCGTGTGGTTCTTGATTGCCTACTGCTGCAACTCGGCCATGGTGAAGCACGCCACGGGTGCGCGCCCCCTGGACCGCAGGACGAACCCGCGCGTGTACAACATCGTGGAGAACCTCTGCATCGCAGGAGGCATGGAGATGCCCAAGGTGTGCGTGGTCGACGACCCACAGCTCAATGCGTTTGCCAGCGGCATCGACCGGAAGAGCTACACCGTCACCGTCACCACAGGACTGCTTCAGGTGCTCAACGACGAGGAACTGGCCGGCGTAATCGGCCACGAACTGACCCACATCCGCAACCGCGACACGCGGCTGCTCATCACGAGCATCGTCTTCGTGGGCATCGTGTCGGCTGTGATGGGGATGGTGATGCACATCATACAGAACATCTTCTGGTTTGGCGGCGGCAACCGCCGCGTGGGAGGCGACAGCGAGAACAAGAACAGCGGCGTGGCCGTCATCGTCGTGCTGCTCGTCGGACTGCTCTGCTCGGCCATCGCCTACGTGTTTGTCCTGCTGACGCGCTTTGCCATCTCGCGGAAACGCGAGTTCATGGCCGATGCTGGAGGGGCGGAACTCTGCCAGAACCCGTTGGCCCTGGCCTCGGCCCTGCGCAAGATTTCCAACAATCCCGGTCTCGGACGCGTGGAGCGCGAGGACGTGGCACAGCTCTTCATCATCCATCCGCGCCGCCACGCACAGAGCATGATGGACAAGATCAACGGCCTCTTTGCCACGCACCCCAGCACCGAGGAGCGCATCCGCCTGCTCGAACAATTCTGAAAACAAACTGAAATACTATGGTAGAACTTAAAAACGAACGGATTGCCATCCAAGTGGCACCGATGGGAGCCGAGCTCCAAAGCATCAAGGACAACAGCGGAAGGGAATACCTCTGGCAGGCCGACCCGAATTTCTGGCCGAGACACTCGCCGGTGCTTTTCCCTATCGTATGCAGCGTCAACAACGACACCTATACCGTCGAGGGCAAGGAATACCACCTGCCGCGCCACGGTTTCGCGCGCGACACGCCCTTCACACTGGTCAGCCAGTCGGAAAGCCGCGTGACCTTCGCCCTCCACGACAACGAGGAGACGCTGAAGGTCTATCCCTACCACTTCAATCTGGCCATCAGCTACCGGATTGACGGCAACAAGGTGGTGGTGACGTGGCACGTGGAGAACACCGACACGCAGGAGATTCACTTCCAGATTGGCGGGCACCCGGCCTTCAACGTGCCCGGTGCGGAAAAAGGCGGCGAACTGAAAGGTACGCTGGTGATGGACAACACGCAGCCGATGACCACGCTGAAGGGCTTCGCCGACGGCAGCTACGAGATGACGGAAATTCCGGCAAAGGCCGACAAGGGAGTCATCCACTTCGACAATGAATACTTCAAGGACGATTCGGTCGGATTCCACAAATGCCAGACCCACCGCGTTTCCCTGCTCGACACGGATGGCCGTCCGGCGGTAACGCTCGACTACAAATGTCCGGTGATTGCCGTCTGGAGTCCCTATGGGAAGAAGGCGCCGTTCGTCTGCCTCGAACCGTGGTACGGACTGGGCGACCCGCGCGGATGGAAGGGTGAGTTCAAGGACAAACCGCTGATGAACCACCTGTTGCCGGGTGCCTCGTTCATGGCACAGTACACCATCACCATCGGCGAGTGACGTTCCGCGTCGCTTCGGGCGAAGGTTACAGAGAACCGCTATCGTGCAATGCCGTCAGTAGGCTTCACGGTAGCGGTTCTCGTCTTTGTCGTCGAGCATGGAAAGGTAGCTCTGGTAGCGGCTCGGCGCAATTTCGTGGTTCTCGACGGCCTTGATGACGGCGCAGCCGGGTTCGTGAGTGTGGGTGCAGTTGCTGAAGCGGCACTGCTTGGAGTACTCGAAGATTTCCTTGAAGTAGCCGGTCAGTTCCTCCCTTTCCATATCGAACGTGCCGAAGCCCTTGATGCCCGGCGTGTCGATGAGCCAGCCGCTCCCGTCGGGCAGGCGCAGCATCTCGCTGAAGGTGGTGGTGTGCATCCCCGTGTTGTGGGCATCGCTGATTTCCGCCGTCCGCAGATGAGCGTCTGGAAGGATGCGGTTGATGAGGGTCGACTTGCCCACCCCACTGTTGCCGCTGAGCAGCGTGGTCTTTCCCGTGAGTTTCCCGACGAGTTCCCCCACCCCGTCGCCCGTGACAGCCGAGAGGGCGTGACATTCGTAGCCCACCGTTTCGTAGAGCCGCATCATCTGTTGCTGAAGCTGCCGTTCGTCGTCGGTCAGTGTGTCAGTTTTGTTGAATGCCAGAATGACCGGCACGCGGTAGGCTTCCGCGGAAGCCAGGAAACGGTCGATGAAGGTGGTGCTGGTCTCCGGGCGCGCCACGGTAATCACCAGCAGCGCCTGGTCTACATTGGCGGCGAGGATATGGCTTTGCTTGGAGAGGTTGATGGACTTCCGGATGATGTAGTTGCGGCGGTCCTCAATCTCGGTGATGAAGGCAGTGCCCTCTCCGCTGGCCACCATCTCCACCCGGTCGCCCACCGCCACAGGATTGGTGGAGCGGATGCCGCGCAGGCGGAAATTGCCCTTTATCTTACAGTCGACAGTTGATCCATCGTCCGCAAGGACGGTGTACCAACTGCCGGTATTCTTGACGACGAGTCCTTTCACGCGCCTTACACGGTCATGATTTCCTTGTTCTTGGCCTCCATCAGGTCGTCGAGCTTCTTGATGTACTTGTCGTGCACCTTCTGCAGGTCGGCCTCGGCATCCTTTCCAAGGTCCTCGGAGAGTCCGTCCTTGACGGCCTTCTTCAGCTTGTCCTTGATGTCGGCACGCACGTTGCGCACCTCCACTTTGGCCTTCTCTGCAATCTTGTTGCACTGCTTCACCAGGTCGCGGCGACGCTCCTCGGTGGGCTGCGGAATGCCGAGACGGATGACCTCACCATTGTTCTCCGGCGTGATGCCCACGTCGGAGTCCATGATGGCCTTCTCTATGTCGCGGATCTGCTTCCTGTCCCACGGCTTGATGGCGATGGTACGCGCATCGGGCGTAGAGATATTGGCAACTTGGTTCAAGGGCACTTTCGAGCCATAGGAGTCTACACGCACGCCATCAAGGATGGCCACGTTGGCACGGCCTGCACGCACGCGCCCCAGTTCCTCTTCCAGAAACAGGGCGGCCATTTCCATGCGCTCTTCGGCGGCGGCTAATGTCTGCTTGACGTCTATCATAATCTTTACTTTTATTTGTTTTGTGCCACAAAGATACGGAGAATTTCAGATATTGCAAAACGAATTGGGAAGTTTTACGCAGTTGGGGCTGAATTTCCGCCTCGGCGCAGAGTCAACCAGCAAGTGCAAGTTGTCTGCAAAGTTACGAATAATGTTTGAA